>JBIIKT010000179.1:0-3204 GCA_044233055.1 Microbacteriaceae bacterium | reverse complement strand
CGGGGTGGGAGAAAGCGTTGTGCTCATAGTCTCGTTCCCTTATTCTCTTTCCGCTCCCGGCGCGGCGACGCCCGGCAGGTTCTGATTACGGTCGAAGGTTGAATCAAGTTGACCAACAAATCCCTTGTCAGCGAGCCCCTGAGTGTACGCGTCGTACTCTGCCTGTGACACGACCTCTACCTTGAAGAGCATCATGGAATGGAACTCTCCGCAAAGTTCGGCGCACTTACCCATGTACGTGCCCTCGCGCTCGGGAATAACCGACATGAAGTTGGTCCTTCCCGGAATGAGGTCCTTCTTGTACAAGAAGTCGATCACCCAGAAGGAGTGGATCACGTCCCGCGCGTTGAGCTGAATCTCGATTTTCTTTCCCACGGGCAAGTACAGCGTGGGAATGGATGCTTGGTCCACGGCACCCTGTTCGGCACCCGGAGAGGCGTCTGGCTGGACCTGAATGCCGGCCGTGTAAACGTTTTCGTTGACGTAGTTGAAGTCCCACGCCCACTGCTTGCCGTAGACCTGAATGACCTGGTCTGGCTCATCGAAGCGTGCCTCGATAATTGCTTCGTCGCGAGCCGTAAAGAAGAAGAAGCCGAGGACAAGAATCAGCGGAACCGTAGTGAAGAAGATCTCAATGGGCATGTTGTAGCGAAGTTGGACGGGCATGCCCGTCTGCCCGCGACGACGACGATAAACCGCCACGGACCACATCAGGAGACCCCACGCAATGATGCCGACAGCAAAGAGAACGATCCAACTGGTCACCCACAGTGCCGAGATGCGTTCCGTGTGATTCGTAGCCGGTGGCCCTGCCTCGACGAAACCGGGCAGATAGCCATTCAGTTCCGCAGTAGTACACCCCGCGAGAAAAATCGCAGTGGCGGCGGCAATCGGAATTGCGGCCCAGCGGAGGCGACGATTGAGGCGCACCAGTGACCTTTCGACCCGTGTTGAGAGAACCACGGCGTGGCCCTCGAGCGTGTTTTTAGCCTACCCGCAATGATGCCGTCGAGTGGCGCGTGGGCTCAAGAATCAGCCAGTTTTTTCGTCCGGTACCCGCTAAGCGGAAGGACTAGTGAAAGGAGTCCCCGCACGCGCACGTGCCACCGGCGTTGGGGTTCTCGATAACGAAACGTTGGTTCATCATCGAGTCTTCAAAATCAATGATGGCGCCGTCGAGATAGGGTGCGCTCTTCTTATCGATAACAACCTCAACCCCGCCGTAGTCGACCACAAGATCGTTATCGTGAAGCTTCTCGTCGGGCATGAGATCGCGATACCGCAGTCCCGAGCATCCGCCAGACTCGACGGCGAGGCGGAAACGAATGGCTTCGTCAGCGAAGTCCGACTCGAGAATGCGGCGCAGTTTGTCGGCAGCAGCGTCGGTCACAATAACGCCGTGTGCGGGAGAGTTGGTTTCGGTCATGGTCCTATTTTACCAGCCCAATCCATCGTTTAGCGCCACAAGAAACCTTGTCTCCGAAGCCGTGGCGCGGAGGAAGCCGGGCACGTGAAGTGATTCATTCGGGCTGTGCGCACGAGTATCGGGATCCTCGATACCCGTGATGAGAATTTCAGCATCGGGAAATACCGTGAGGAACTCCGAAATGAAAGGTATGGACCCGCCGATCCCCATTTCAACGGGCTCCGTCTGCCACGACTCGCGCATGGCCTGGGTCATCAGTTGTGCCGCAATCGAATCGGTAGACGCGGAATAGCCATCACCAGTCGCAATGAGGTCTACGCTCACGCGCGCGCCCCACGGGGCGTGTGTCAGAAGATGCGATGTGACAACCTCGGCGGCTTGCGCGGCTGACTGACCCGGCGATACCCGAATGCTCACGCAGGCACGCACTGACGCAGAGAGTGTGTTGCTCGCCTCGTCGACCGAGGGCATGTCGATTCCCGTGACCGTAATGGCCGGCCGGGTCCACATGCGCTCGAGGATGTCACCGTGGCCGATCGCATCGACACCGGCCAACACGCCAGACTCATCGCGAAGGCGTGCCTCGTCATAGTCGGGACTGTTGCGGCGGTGGGTCTCACGAAGTCCTCGAACGGCTACCCCTCCGTCATCGTCATGTAGCGATGCCACAAGACGCGTCATGGCCATCATGGCGTCGGGAACCGCGCCGCCAAACATGCCCGAGTGGACGGGATGGTCGAGCGTCGACACCGTGACCGCCAGAGTTGCTGTTCCCCGAAGGCTCGTGGTGAGAGCAGGGATCTCCGTGCTCCAGTTCATGGAATCGGCAACGATGATGACATCGCTCGCGAGTGTGGCGCGATGCGCCTCGAGCAAGTTGGTGAACGACGGAGATCCGTACTCTTCTTCACCCTCAATGAAGACGACGATGCCGAGGTCCGGATCCGGCCTCAGGGCCTTCAGCGCCCGCAGTGCACCCACGTGGGACATCACCCCGGCCTTGTCGTCAGCTACTCCTCGCCCATATGCCCGCTCCCCCACCCGGGTGACCACAAACGGATCGGTCTCCCAGGCCTCTTCATCGCCTGCCGGCTGAACGTCGTGGTGGGCGTATAACATCACTGTGGGCCCGCCACCTCGGGGTTCGCGCCGCGCAATGACCGCGGGTTGCCCGTGGACGCTCCTCTCTCCCACGGGAGCAGAGACGATTTGGACCGCATCGAACAATCCCGTGTCTTCGAGGAGGCCGGCCGTGTATTTGGCGCTGGCCCGCACGTGCCCGGCATCGTGCGAGGGCCAAGAAACAGAGGGAATCGCCACCAACTCGGTGAGAGCGTTCACCAACTCGTCCTCAAGCGCTGCCACGACGGCATCAGGATTATCGTGGCTACTGTGGGCGGCTCCTAAGGGCATGCCGCTAATCTTATGGTTATTGCACATACACGTGAGGAAGCAAGTGTCGAAAAATACCGTTGAACCGAGTTCCGAGGCAACGCCCGCACAGTCCGTTATCGGCAAGGGCCACGCCACGCCGACGCGAAAAGAGCGCGAAGCGGCAAACAAGCGTCCTCTCGTTCCGGAAGACCGCTCACAGGCTCGTCGTCAGAATCGTGCGCGCATGGTTGAAGAGCGTGAGCGCGCGCGAGTTGGCATGGCCGCCGGTGATGAGCGCTACCTGCCCACGCGCGACCGCGGCCCGCAGAAGCGCTACGTTCGCGACTATGTTGACGCGCGCTACAACGTGGGCGAGCTGACGATCCCCTTTATGGTGTTGGTTA
>JBIIKT010000178.1:0-3215 GCA_044233055.1 Microbacteriaceae bacterium | reverse complement strand
CGTGGATTCTTTCCTCGCGAGCCACGGCGGTCGCGCCGTAGCGAAGCTGGCGCGCGGTGGCTACGACGGTAAGGGTGTGCGATTCATTTCATCGAGCGACGAGGTGCTCGACTGGTGCGAGGCCGAAGACGACATGCTCCTCGAGGAGGCGGTCTCGTTCCGCCGCGAATTGGCCCAGTTAATCGCGCGTCGCCCTTCCGGTGAGACGGCTCTGTGGCCGGTGGTCGAAACGGTGCAGACCAATGGAGTGTGCGCGGAGGTTATTGCTCCGGCGCCCGGCGGGGAAGGCCCCATCGAGGCGATGGCGGCGGATATCGCCGAGCGCGTTGCCGGTGGCCTCGATGTCAGCGGAGTGCTCGCCGTCGAGCTTTTTGAAACAACCGACGAGCGTATTTTGGTGAACGAGTTGGCCATGCGTCCGCACAACAGCGGGCACTGGAGCATTGAGGGCGCGGTGACCAGCCAGTTTGAACAACACCTGCGTGCGGTGCTCGATCTGCCCCTCGGATCTACCGCCTTGCGCGGGGAGTCGATTGTGATGGTGAACATTCTGGGCGGACCGGCGCAGGGAGCGCTCGCCGACCGCCTTCCCCAGGCGCTGGAGAGGCACGCCGAGGCGAAAGTGCACCTCTACGGCAAGTCTCCGCGACCCGGGCGCAAGGTGGGGCATGTCACAGTACTGTCAGACATTCTTGAGGATGCGGTTGCCCAAGCGCGTGGCGCGGCAGGGTTCTTTCAGGACTGACACCTAGCATTTAACCCATGTCGTCACAGACCGCACAGGTTGCCGTAGTCATGGGTTCAGATTCCGACTGGACCGTCATGAACGCTGCGGCCCAAACCCTCACGTCCTTTGGCGTCTCCCATGAGGTCGAGGTCGTCAGCGCGCACCGCACGCCCGAGAAGATGATGGAGTTTGGCAAGCAGGCCGAAGCCCGCGGTCTCAAGGTCATCATCGCGGGCGCCGGCGGGGCTGCCCACCTCCCGGGCATGCTCGCCTCGGTGACAGCGCTGCCCGTGATTGGCGTTCCCGTTCCGCTCTCAACCCTCGACGGGCTGGACTCGCTGCTATCCATTGTGCAGATGCCCAGCGGGGTTCCGGTCGCTACGGTATCCATTGGCGGGGCGACAAATGCTGCCCTCATCGCTGTCAAGATTTTGGCGCTGTCTGATCCCACGCTGATGGCCAAACTTCACGACCACGCGCGTGAACTCGCCGATTCTGTGGAAACGAAGAACGCGTCGCTCAAATCGAAACTATGACCGGTCTCGAACAGCCCCTCCGATTTCCCGATCTCGCCTCGCAAACCTTCATGACGCGGCGAGCCTGGTGGCTCATCGTTCTCAATGTGGTGCTTCCCGGCTCCGCTCAGGTCCTTGCCGGCAATCGTCGCTGGGGACGCTTTGGCATGGGAGCTACGTTCACGGCATGGACCATCGTTCTCCTCGCGGTCGTGCTGGGGATGCTGTGGCCCGCGGCGCTGATTACGATCGGGACGTTTGGCCCCCTCCTGTTCCTCGGCCAGATTCTGCTCGTCGGGTATGCGATCCTGTGGTTGGTGCTCACGCTCGACACGCTGCGGCTCGTGCGAATCATCAAGACCGCGCCGCGGGCCCGAGCCTGGATCGCAGCGTTGGCCACGGTTGTCATGATCTTCTTTTCGGGGACCGCCGCATACGCCGCGTTCCTCACGGGCAGCGCGAACGACGCCATTTCACAAATCTTTAATCCGGGGCCCAGCGTTGAGCCCATCAACGGGCGCTACAACTTCTTGGTTATCGGAGCCGACACGGATCCGGACCGCGAGGCCGAGAACATGGGCATGCGCTCCGACACCACTCAGGTGATCAGCGTCGACGCGACCACGGGCGCCGCCACCATCATTGGGCTGCCTCGTGACCTGCACGACATCCCGTTCCCCGCATCGTCGCCACTCGCCGGAATTTATCCCGGGGGATACACCGAGTATTCGGCCGAGTACTGCATGGAGTCCGCGTGTCTCAACACAATCATGACCGACGTCAACGAGAACTATCCGGACCTATATCCACAGGCCGCCACGGAGGGCGTTCCTCCCGGGGTCTTTGGCATGATGGATGCGGCTACCGGCGTCACAGGCTTACCAATCCAGTTTTTTGTTGTGATCGACATGCCCTCTCTCGTCACACTGATTGACGCGCTGGGCGGCGTCGATATTGACGTTCCCGAGCGCACCGCCCTTGCCGAACCGGACACCGCAGAAGAAGACGTGCCCGAATGGATTGAGGCCGGTCCGCAGCGACTCGACGGCTATCACGCCGTGATGTACGCGCGCACGCGCTGGTCGGGCAATGGTGACTACGACCGCATGGTTCGCCAGCAGCAGTTGCAAGAAGCTCTTCTCGCGCAGGTGAATCCGGCAAACGTGTTGACGAAGTTCCAAGACATCGCCGCCGCTGGGACGAGCCTACTTAAGACCAACGTGCCGCAAACCATGCTGGGGTACTTCGTTGAGCTGGGGATGAAAACGAAATCACAGCCTCTCACCAATATCGCACTCACGCCCTTCGATCCCAACTGGCCGCTCGATCCGCTTGCCCCGGATTATCTGGGACTGCAGGGATACCTGCAGAGTGTGCTCTACCCACCGCCGCCAGCATCACCCGCAGAAGAGCAGTAGCGTCTGGGCGTTAGGGCGTCTCGGCGTTAGGCAGGAGGCGGTGCGACGCGGTCTTCTGCGTTGTGCGGGTCGCGCCGCCAGGGGAGGTCGCGCGAGGCTCGAGCCACCACAAGCACGAGAATCAGCCATCCCCACTCGCTCAGCAGGGTGCTCTCGAGCGCGGAAGCCACGAGAAGTGTGGCCAGAATGAGCGGCGCCCAGACGAAGACAGAACTCTTGCGGCCGGTGGCCAAAATCCATGAGCGAACCAGAGCGATTCCCAGCACGCCACACAGAATCACCAGGCCCACCACGCCCAGCTGGAAGAGAACATCGAGGTAGCTGTTGAGTGCGCTCGAGTGCGGTTGGCTGAGACCACTGTTGATATAACCAAAGACAAGGTTGCGTTCTGGCCACTCGCCCACGAACCCCCACCCCTCAATCGGTCTTTCCTGCACGAGTTGCCAGACCCGCTGCCACAGTTCCACCCGAAAGACCATGGTGCCCTGAGCGCTAAACAAAACGATGAGGGGCGAACGAAACACCCACGCAAGAACGGCGCCGATGACAACGACT
>JBIIKT010000177.1:0-3235 GCA_044233055.1 Microbacteriaceae bacterium | reverse complement strand
CGAGACGCGCATGAATAATGTCGTGGTGTCGAAAGAAGACTTCGGTGGCTTGCCGTGGCGCTCGATGACGCGTCAAGATCTCCACCAAGTCCTCACCCGCGGTGCGATGACGGCAGGCGTCGAGATTATTGTCGACTCTGAGGTTGTCTCAGCCGACCCGGCTGGAGCGGTCACGCTAGCCTCGGGAGAAACACGCTCGGCAGATCTTGTTATTGGTGCAGACGGAGTTCAATCCAAGGTGCGCGACTCCATTGGTTTCGACCAAGAACGCACCAAGTCTCGCGATGGCATCACACGCCTACTCGTCCCCCGAAAGAAAGAACAACTCGGCCCGGGAGAATGGGATAACGTTATCGACTTTTGGAACCTCGAGCCGCGTGTGTTGCGAATCCTCTATGTTCCCTGCAATGACGACGAACTATACATCGCCCTGATGGCGCCCAAGGACGACAAAGAAGGATCCGCGGTTCCTATCAACCTCAAGGTGTGGACGGAGAACTTTCCACACTTGGCGCCCATTCTCGAACCTGCTGCCAAGATTCACGGTCGGTACGACGGTTACCAGACAAATGTTTTGAAGAACTGGTCGAACGGTCGCGTTGCGCTCATCGGCGATGCAGCTCACGCCATGTGTCCGGCGCTCGCCCAGGGAGCGGGCACCTCCATGATCAATGCATTCACCCTCGGAGTCGCTGCCACAATCAACGCCTCTGGCGATATGTCAGCCTCTCTGGTTGAGTGGGAAAAAGCCGAACGGGGAATTACGGATCGCTGTCAGGCGCGCTCCGCCTACTTTGCGGAAACCCGAAGCATGGCCAAGGGGAACCAGTTCACCCAAGAAATGCTGGAGACGGCAATTTATGATCCCACGATTCCCAAGGAAGGCGCGCTCACAAGAAATGACTGACAAATTGGAAGACTTTTTCGAGATTCGGGCGTGGCACGCGGTTGTCAACGAGACACATGCGGTTGGTGGCAAGCGGCTCGATACGCCTCTGCTGAAGGCGGCCGTTGGTGCCGTGGTCAAGAATCCTTTTGCCGGCAAGAACTTTCAGCAAGACCTCTCGTCCCTGACCAATCCCAGCAATCTTCTCGGCGACGAAATAGGTCGTCGTGCTGTGGCTCTCTTGGGCGGTCGACCCGTCGAGGGCTACGGAAAGGGCGGCATTGTCGGTCTTGATGGTGAACAAGAGCACGCCGTGGCCTGCATCACCACGATTTTCGGTGATGCCTTCCGTAACCAGGTTGGCGGAGGACGTGCGTGGATTTCGTCTGCCTCCAAGATCGGGTCTGCGGGCACAGCGATGGATATCCCCCTGGCGTATAAGGACGAGGTGTACGTTCGTTCGCACTACGACGCCATTGAGTTTTGCATTCCTGATGCGCCGCGTGCTGACGAATTTGTCATTTGCGTTGCCGTGTCTTCTGGACCGCGTCCCTTCCACAGGGTCGGTGGCTTGACCGCCCAAGAAGTCCAAGAAAACATTTCGCGTGAGTCTGACCCGTCGAACAAAGGTGCGTAGAACATGACCGATCCGAAGCCAATCAACCCCTCGCCGGAGGTAGCCGAGGTCCTCGACGACCTTGCGCGCGCTCACCGGATTCTCGAGATGGAAGGCCACGGAGACATGTCGATGGGGCACTTGTCGTTCCGCGACCCCCAGGGACGCGGAATTTGGCTCAAGAGGGGGAACCTTGGTTTTGAAGAGGTGACGGAAAAGGATTTCATTCTCATTGACTTCGACGGCGAAATTCTTGAAGGAACCGGACTCCGCCACTTGGAATGGCCGCTTCACACCGAACTCATGCTGGCCCGGCCGGACATCAACGTGGTTGGCCATTCTCACCCCTTCAACTCAATCATTTTTTCGGCGACCGGCCAGAAGTTGGGCGCCTATAGCAATGAGGGTGTGTGGTTTGAAGAGACGGGTGTCCCCCACTTCACGCTCACGAGCAACTTGATTGACACCCAAGACCTGGGCAAGTCACACGCGCAGGCGATGGGACCCTCCGATGCGGTTTTCTTGCGCAACCACGGGGCCTCGTTCGTGGGTTCGTCCGTTCGAGATGCCACGCTCTGCGGCATCTTTCTTGAAAAGGCAGCAAAAATGCAGGTTGCCATTGCCAGCACCGGCTGGAAGTATGACGCACCCGATCATCAAGAAATCCTGACCAAGCGCATCGATATCTACCCCGACCGCGCTCGCAACAACTTCTGGTGGTACTTCAACCGCAAGCTTGCGGTTCTCGAAGGTCGTACTCCGGACGCGATGTAAAACAACGACACCCTGTCACAACTCATACCAAGGAGAAGAATCTATGTCTGTTCCCCAGATCGTCACCGTTGTCGGCTCTGGAACCATGGGCCCCGGCATCGCCGCCGTTTTCGCCCGCGCGGGTTCCGCCGTTCGCGTTTACGACATCTCTGAGCCCGCCCTGGAGATGGCCCGTACCATGAGCACCATGGCGGAGGGGGTGCTTGAACAACTCGGTGGCACCAAAGCCGAGGGTGGTTCGATCTCGTTCCATACAGACCTCGCCGAATCGCTCGCAGGAACCAACTTCGTGGTGGAAGCTATCCCCGAAAAACTCGACCTTAAAAAGACGGTGCTAGCCGAAGTCGAAAAAAACATTGGCGATGATGTCATCATCGCCACGAACACGTCGGGTATCCCGGTGACCGACATCGCCGAGGCACTCACGCACCCCGGTCGGTTCATCGGCATGCACTGGTCGAACCCCCCTCATGTCATCCCCATGATTGAGGTCATCCCCGGCAAGGCCACCGACAAGAAGTTCGTTGCGGAACTCGTCGAGATGGTGCACGGCTTCGGCTACGAGGCTGTTCTCGAAAAAGAGAAGCCAGGGTTTGTAGAAAACCGCGTGCTCTACGCCATTCTTCGTGAATGCCTGGCGCTCGTCGATGAAGGAATAATCTCGCAAAAGGATCTGGATATCTGCGTGCGCTGGGGAATTGGTTACAAGCTAGCCGTTGTGGGCCCCATGCGCCTGCTCGATATGGCCGGCTTGGACATCTACTCAAGCGTGGCAACCTACTTGAACGCCGACCTCTCAAACCGCGAAGACGTTTCCGAGTTTGCAACGAAGCTCGTTGCCCAAGGCAAGCTCGGCATGAAGACGTCCGGTGGAGTCTTCGAGTATGGCGAGGGAGATGTTGCCGCCAAGCGTGGCGAGATCATCAAGCAGTTCATTGCGGTTCGCAAAGCTCTCCCGG
>JBIIKT010000176.1:0-3245 GCA_044233055.1 Microbacteriaceae bacterium | reverse complement strand
CGAAAGCTTGCTCATGATGACACGCATTTGTGCCTCCGTCACGGCCACCGGTGGCAGTTCTACACCGCCGGGATTTGCGCTCGTGGACGTGGGGGTGGGTGTCGACGGAACACTGGCGTTGGGGAAAGGCGACGCACACGACGCCAGACCCAGGGTGAGGGCGGCGGTGAGTGGCACAGCAATGAGGGCACGGCGGCGGGGGCCGGCCCGGCGACCACGGGTGCGCTCCGCACTGATGCCACGGTGCGGCGAGTGTGTAATTTTTCGTGGTTTGGGGGGTTTGGGAGTTTTACGACGCGGCCCCTGCTTTGCCCGATAGTGAGACAGGGCCCAGAGATAGATCGCGACACCTACCAGGGTGATGCCGCCCCCGAGAAACAACAACTGGTCGTCCTGCATCCAGAGAAACGTGGGTGGCGCCAGCGGCCAGACAAAAGCGACTCTGGGCGAAACGGGCTCCACGCCGTCAGACGACAGGATGACCGACATCTCTGGGGGAAGATTCATGGACAGTGTGGCTGCCGCCTCGCCAGAACTGTGTTCCAGCCACATGTCGGAACCGGCCGGATTCACGATGGTTGGGGCTGTGGCCCCCTCGGTTACGTCGGGAGTGACGAGCCGAGACGAAATGGTTCCCGTCGACCCTCGCGTCACGTTGAGGTAGGGAGATTCGCCAATCCAACTCAGCACGTCAATGGTGCGACCGTAACCCACCACATTTGTCGTTCCGCCCGAGAGAATGACGTTCTGAACGCCCGGTCGAACGCTCAGCACCGAAGAATCGACCACCGCGTACTGTGCCGTTCCGGCCAGCGTCACACTTTCTGTAATGCTCCGGGGGCCGGAAAACACCTTGAACGCAATTCCCGTTCCCAAAAAGACGAGGGCGATTGCGAACACCACGAAGGCGGCGATAAATCGACCCATATTGTTTTTCGTCACTTTCCACGAATGATGCTCGTGCACATCCGGATATCGTCTACGGTCTCAAACCAACAAGAATTCCTTCCAAGATACCGGACTCGGCTGGGAGGACGCTCCGCGCGTTCAGGTTGCCTCGATAAGATGACATTCCGGCCAAGCATGCCGCGAACAAAGGACTAACGTGCCGAACGATACCGAAGAGTTTCCGCGCTCCGTTCGTGGATACGACCGAGATACCGTTGATCGGGTTATTGCCAAGCTGCGTCGTGAACTCATGACGTCCAAGGCTCTCTTCGATGAGCAGGCCGAGCGCATGCGCGACCTTGAAAACACGGTCGCCGAACTTCGCCACGATGCCGAGCACACATCCAAACCCACCGCCGCGACGCTCAACACCCGTCTTCACCGCCTCTTGCGCGAGGCAGAAAAAGAAGCTGCCGAGATTGTGGCCCGAGCCACCGCCGAGGCTGAGCGCATGCAACACGTGGCGGCGCGAGACCGGGAACGAGTTGAGGCCGACCTCAACGCCCGCGTTGCCAATGAGCGGTCTGTCGCTCTCTCGGAAGCCCACGTTCTCGTCTCGGGTGCCAAGAGTTCCGCCGAGCGCATCGTTGACGACGCCCGCCGTCGGGCACATCGTCTCGTTGAAGAGGCCGAGCGGGTCAGTGGTGAGGTTCGCGGCTCGGCCGCCACAGAAGTCGCCCGACTCAAGGCCACTGCGCGAAATGACTCCGAGGCCATGATTGCCGAGGCCGCGCGGGGTGTGACGGAGTTCAAGTTGCGATTCGCCACCGACATCGCTGAGGGTCGTGTTGCCAAACTGGGCCGTGAACTTGCCAGTCTCCTCAAGCTGGACGCAGAGATTGCGGTGCGCCGAGAAGAGGCCGAGAAGGCGTACACGCTCAAGCACAACGAAGCTGTTCTGGCAACGCAAAAGTACCTGGAAGAGGCCGAGGCTCAGTTGAAGACGCTTCGGGCCGACATTCGCGAAGCGGAACTCACGTCGCTTGCAATCATGGCGCGCGCGGAGCGCGAGTCGATTGACGTCGTTGCCGACGCGAGTGCGCAGGTTGAGTCGCTGGTCGCAAACGCTCGGGATGAGGCCGTGCGCCTGGTGGACAGCGCGGAAACTCGGGCCGCTAGTATTCTCGCCGACGCCGAAGAGCGCGCGAGCCAGTTGATCGCGCAGCGCGAGGCAATAAACAAGTTCGTCGTCTCCATGAACGCGGAAGCAGAAAATATCGCCACGCGCGAGCAAAAGAAGGACGCAGCCAACACGCAGACCTAGGCTGAGCGCAAGAGTAGCCGGGGAGGCCACAATGCGCATTCAAAATTCATTTCGTGTCGGCCTTGTCGGCACTCTCGGAGTGGGTCTCGGCCTACTTCTCATCACGTCGATAACATCGCTCGCGACGGTTCTGACCTATGTGGGAGCCGCGCTCTTTCTCTCTCTCGGTCTCGACCCCCTGGTGTCGTGGCTCGAAAAACGCAAACTTCCCCGCTGGGCGGCCATCCTCGTCGTCGTTGTGGTCGTGTTGGCCGCGGTGGCCACGCTGATCCTCACCATCATCCCCCTGATCTCAGAACAGGTGGGGATGTTCATCAAGACACTTCCCAACATCATCACGAACCTTTCCGACAAAGTCTGGATCGACGCTCTCAACGCGCAGCTGGGCGGATGGGTTGATGTGAACGCCCTCCTCACTGAGGCGGCCGCGTGGCTCAAGGATCCCGCCAACATCTCTGGCCTTGCCGGCGGTGCCTTGGCTGTGGGCGTGAGCCTGGTGAACGGATTCTTTGGCGCAATCATCGTGATTATCCTCACGCTCTACTTCACGGCGGCACTGAACTCCATCAAGGCGTTCACCTACAAGATGATTCCCGCCACGAAGCGTGACAAGTTCATTCAATTGAGTGGCCAAATCACCGACGGAGTAGGAAGGTACGTTATTGGTCAGATCACGCTCGGCCTCGTCAACGGTGTGCTGACGTTCCTGTTGCTCACAATTATCGGCGGGCGGGCCCCGGTTGTGTTCGCCTTTATCGCCTTCGTGTTTTCGCTCATTCCCCTCGTGGGCACCATCTCGGGTTCGGCCATCATCGTGCTCTCGCAGTTTGTCCTCACGGACGGCACGGTTGCTCTGATTGCGATCATCTACTACCTGATCTACATGCAGGTGGAGGCCTACGTGATCAGCCCGCGCATCATGAACAAAGCGGTGAGCGTACCCGGGTCAATCGTGGTGATTGCCGCCATTGCCGGTGGTTCGCTCCTCGGCATCTTGGGTGCCCTCGTGGCCATTCCTGTGGCGGCATCCATC
>JBIIKT010000175.1:0-3259 GCA_044233055.1 Microbacteriaceae bacterium | reverse complement strand
TCACTTCAACGGGGTACGGGGTGTACCCCACCGTGTTTCGTCCGCGTAAGAGCATCTGAATGGCCACGTTGGGCATCGCCTCTCGCAGGGCGGCCAAGCGCTCCCACGGATCTTCCGACAAAAACCGCAGCGCAACGTCGTAGGTGGCGCCGCCCCAGGCCTCCACTGACAGAAGACCGGGCGTCATGCGGGCTACGTAGGGCGCCACGGCAACGAGATCCTTGGTACGCACCCGAGTGGCCAGCAGCGACTGATGCGCATCGCGGAACGTCGTCTCGGTAACCGCGAGGGCCTCTTGCGCGCGGAGATTGCGCGCAAACTCGGCAGGCCCCTGCTGAAGAAGTTGCTGTCGGCTACCCGCCGGCGCCGGAGTATCCAGAGAGAACTGCGGCAGTTTGTCGGGTGGATGGGGCGCCGCGCCACGCGGACCATTCGGCTGATTAACCGTCACATCGGCCAGCCACGCCAAGATTTTGGTTCCCCGGTCTCGAGACTCGTGGGGGCGAACAAGTTCGGGACGTTCGTCGATAAACGAGGTGCTCACGTCGCCCACGGCGAAATCCGGATCCGCCAGCACGGCTGCCAAGAAAGGAATGTTCGTCGAGACACCTCGGATTCGAAACTCGGCGAGCGCGCGACGTGCTCGGGCAAGCGCTGCAGGGAAATCCCGGCCGCGCGCGGTGAGTTTTGCCAGCATCGAGTCGAAGTAAGGGCTGACCTGCGCACCGGCATAGATGGTTCCGCCGTCGAGGCGAATGCCCGCACCGCCCGGGGACCGATAGGTCGTAATCTTTCCCGTGTCGGGTCGAAATCCTTCGGCCGGATCCTCGGTGGTAATGCGACACTGCAGGGCGGCTCCGCGTAAAGAGATCTGACCTTGAGTCAAACCGAGCTCGGCGAGACTTTCCCCGGAGGCGAGGCGCATCTGAGCCTGAACCAGATCAACGTCGGTGACCTCTTCGGTCACGGTGTGCTCCACCTGGATGCGGGGATTCATTTCGATAAAGACGTGCTGTCCCGCTCGAGCTCCGGCCGTCTCAACAAGAAACTCCACGGTGCCCGCATTGCGGTACCCAATAGAACGTGCGAACGCAATGGCATCGCGGTGCAGCGCTTCGCGCAACTCATCTGACAGGTTGGGGGCGGGAGCAATCTCCACCACCTTTTGGTGGCGACGCTGAATCGAGCAATCCCGTTCAAAGAGATGCACCGTCTCTCCGGACGAATCGGCCAGGATTTGCACCTCGATGTGACGCGGCCTCGCTACCGCCTGCTCGACAAACATTCGTCCGTCGCCAAAGGCGCTGACCGCCTCGCGCATGGCTGCCTCCAGAGCCGCGGGGAGGTCGTCGCGCAACTCCACACGTCGCATGCCGCGACCGCCACCGCCTGCGACCGCTTTCGCAAAGACGGGAAACCCGATCCGGTCTGCCTCGGAAATGAGATATGCCATGTCGTCGCTGGCATCGGACGAACTGAGCACGGGCACGCCGGCAGCGATGGCGTTTTGCTTTGCCGTGACCTTGTTTCCGGCCATCTCGAGCACGGATGCCGGTGGCCCAATGAAGGTGATGCCGTTCGCAGCGGCGGCCTCGGCAAGTTCGGGGTTTTCCGAAAGGAATCCGTACCCAGGGTAAATGGCGTCTGCGCCGGCGAGCTTTGCCACGCGAATGATTTCGGCTACGTCAAGATAGGCCCGAACGGGGTGGCCTTCTTCGCCAATTTGGTAGGCCTCGTCAGCCTTTTGGCGATGCATCGAACCGCGATCTTCCCAGGGGAAAACCGCGACGGTCTTTGCCCCAAGCTCAAACGCTGCGCGAAATGCCCGAATGGCAATTTCGCCTCTGTTGGCCACCAAGATCTTCTTGAACATCGAACAACCTTTCCGTCGCACCCCTTCGACGAGTTGTTTTCACTGCCGCGCCATTTAGGTAGTCCCATGCTAGTGAAGGTAACTTAGGTTTCGTGCATGTGTTGAGTCTGAGCTCCCTGAAGGGCGGCGTGGGTAAGACCACGGTCACGCTCGGGCTTGCCTCATCTGCTTTTTCCCGCGGAATCCGCACGCTCGTTGTTGACTTTGATCCGCAATCAGACGTGTCGACCGGTCTCGGCGTGCAAAACCGCAACCGGCTCACTGTCGCCGACGTGATCGCAACACCCAAGATTAAAGTGATCCGCCAGGCCGTTGCCCCGACGGCCTGGTCCACACCGGGGCGCATCGCGGTCGATGTCATGATTGGCTCGCCCTCGGCCGTGAACTTTGACGGGCCCCACCCCACGTCGCGAGAAATCTGGAGACTGGAAGAGGCACTAGCTCTCATCGAGACCGAGTACGACCTCGTCCTTATTGACTGTGCCCCCAACCTCAACGCCCTCACCCGCATGGCATGGGCCGCCAGCGACCGAGTGGGCGTCGTCTCTGAGCCGGGACTGTTCTCGGTAGCCGCAGCCGATCGTGCTCTGCGGGCCATAGAGGACGTGCGCCGCGGTCTCAGCCCACGCCTGCAACCACTCGGGCTCATTGTCAATCGCGTTCGGAATGCCTCGGTGGAACATCAGTTCCGGGTTCAGGAACTGCGTGAGATGTTTGGCCCCCTCGTGCTGAGCCCACTCCTTCCCGAACGCACGTCACTTCAGCAGGCGCAGGGCGCTGCTCAGCCCGTGCATGCGTGGCCCGGCGAGGCCGCGGCCGAAATGGCACAGAACTTCGACCTGCTTCTCGAACGCGTGATGCGCAACGTCCGATAGCACTCGCGCAACGGGTGGGCGCTCGTTCGCCTATCCGATTTTGCGGATGCGGCGCAGGGTCACCTCGTCGTTGGGGTCAATCTGCTCGGTGCTCATTTCGATGAGGCTCGACTCGACCTCCCGAACAACCTTGCCAACCGCGATACCGAACACGCCTTGACCCCGCGAGAGCAGGTCAATGACTTCGTCGTTTGACGTGCAGAGGTAGACCGACGAACCGTCACTCATCAGAGTGATCTGAGCGAGATCGTAAACGCCCTCCGCCTGCAACTGTTCGATTGCCACGCGAACCTGCTGCAGCGTCACGCCGGCATCGAGAAGTCGCTTGACCAGTTTGAGCTTGAGGATGTCGCGAAATCCGTACAGCCGCTGCGACCCCGAGCCTGAGGCGTCTCGGACCGTGGGAACAACAAGACTGGTGCGGGCCCAGTAGTCGAGCTGACGGTAAGAAATGCCAGCAGCGCGAGCGGCGATGGCTCCGCGATAGCCCACCGAGTCGTCGTGCTGCGGG
>JBIIKT010000174.1:0-3264 GCA_044233055.1 Microbacteriaceae bacterium | reverse complement strand
GCTGACGATATCGAATGTGGAATCTGCCATGCCTCCATCGTATTCATCCCACGGGAGGATTCACGTGACAACCCCACTCGCGTCAACGGCATTCGCTTCAGATTGGGTGAGCCCTCAGGTTCTCAACAGCCCTAACCGTCAGAATGGTGGCGTGGCCTCGCGAATCGTTCGACGCAACCGCACGATTGCGGTGGGAGCGCTCGTTGTGCTCGTCACGATTCTTATCGTTTCCCTTTCTTCGTGCGGATCTGGCGGTTCTCCCTTGCGCTCACCGCTGATGCCCGTGGGTGCACCCTTGCCGCCGTTCGATCAATCGCTCACGGACGAGAGTGTGCGCACCGTTCCTCTCGTTACGGTGGCGGATGAGGCGTGGGTCACCGACACAGCAGAAAAAACCGGTATTCCGTCTCGGGCGCTCGCCGCATACGCCGGCGGCGCCGTTCGCATGGCCCTCACGTGGCCGGAGTGCGGGGTCACGTGGAACACGCTGGCCGGCATCGGTTGGGTGGAGTCGCACCACGGCGAGCTCTTTGGGGATTACATCAACGACGACGGCTTCATGAGCGTTCCCATTTTTGGCGTGCCACTCGTGGGCGACGGCACCATGAACATTCCCGACTTTGACGACGGCAACTTCGACGGCTCCGCGGAGTACGACCGGGCCGTGGGGCCGATGCAGATCATTCCGCAGACCTGGGCTGCGTGGAATGTCGACGCCAACGGCGATGGCAACCCCGACGGGCAGCAAATTGATGACTCGGTTGTGGCGGCGGCCAATTACCTCTGCCATTCCTCCACGTCAATGACAACCCCAGAGGGTTGGCGCCAGGGCCTCTGGGGTTACAACCAGCTTGATTCGTACGCGGATGATGTACGCGATATGGCTAACGAGTACGCAGCCGCCATCGGCATTCGCTAGCCGGCGCTAGCGAATCCGGGCTTGCGGTGCGAGGTGTTTCTTTGCCGTCGCCGGTAGGGAATCTTCGCACCCGCAGGCGGGCGTCGCCTTGGGGAAACGCGACACTAAATTAACTGTGCAAGAGTTAATTACTGGTTATGCTTGCCCTGTATCTACTTGGAGCCACCAAAGGAACTCTTCTCATGTCACGACGCAAAACCACCGTTACTGCCCTGTCTGCATCGCTCACGGCTGCGGGTCTCATTGTGCTGGGGGCTGGACTCACCGCGCCGGCCCTCGCGATTGATCCACTTCCGTCGACAGACAGGATGTATGTCCTCAGTTGTCCCACATCAACCTACGACTTTGACACTGGTACATCTACCTTGTTCTACAACGACCTCACTACTCCGCTCAACTCGATGCAGTTGTTCAGCGTGGACCCCGTGACCGCTGAAGCAACGCCCATCGGCGATGGTTCGGGATCCAACGTCCAGTCTTCGGCCGGGTCATATTCGAGTTCGTGCGACTCGGAACCCGCGTGGGACCCCGTGACGCAAACCGCCTACTTTGGGGCATACCTCAGGGATTCGGGTTCAGGTAGTCGGTTTCTCATGACTCTTGATCTGGAAACAGGAGAGTCAACAGAGGTCGGCCAGTTCACCGGTTTCGAGACGGCACCCGCGGAATGCGGCACCGACTTCCAGAGCCTCGCAATCGGATCAAATGGGGCGGCGTACGTCTTCGATTCAAACGCCTGCCTCTACTCGCTGAACCTTGCGACTGCCCAGGTGACCTTCATCGGGGGTGTTGCCAATGGCGACGCGGGACGATACTACCCGCAACCGTTTTCGCTCGACCCGGCAACGCAAGTGTGGCAGGCGCTCGATACCGAGGACGGATTCTTGAGCTCGGTTGATCTCACCACGGGAAACCTGTCGGCAACGGGACCGGCCGTGGTCTTCGACGAAGATTACGACCCCATGTCGATGGAGTTCGACTCGGCGGGACGAGGTTGGGTACTCAACGATGAGTCAGTAATTGGTGGTCCGAGTGTGTCCGAACTTTACGCGCTCAACCCTGCCAACGGCGCCGTGACACTGGTGGGCGAACCGTTCACCGACGCCGACGGTGCCTTCCATTCGAGCGCTCTGCTCATCACTGGGCCGGCGCCGGAGCCGCAGCTACCAGACACCGGCCTCGGTGAATCGGCAATCTGGATCTGGGGAATCGTCGGTAGTTCACTCCTTGCTGCCGGTATTTCTCTGGCCGTGATTCGACGCCGACTCATCTAGCGTCGCCAGAGAACTCAGCGTGAGTTGGGGCTCGGCTGCATGCCGGGCCCCAACTTTTTGGCCACACGTTGAGCGGTGGCCTGGCGGATTTTCGGTTACGGGGAGCGTGCCAGTAGTCTTGTCGGGCACAGTCGCGAACCCTTTTTCGGGATGAGACGTGCGCTCGGCGAGTTACCCTAGCGGCCAAAGGGATCTGACTGTAAATCAGACGGCTCAGCCTTCGGGGGTTCGAATCCCTCACTCGCCACAAATTTCAAGAGCCCCCATTTAGGGGGCTTTTGAAATTTCCGGCTCGTTCGATGGGAATTCGAACCCGGGTTCTTGGTACCGCGGCCGATCGCGAAGCGCAGCTTCGCGCCGCGGACCCTCACTCGCCACATGATGCCCGCCACCAGGGGACTGGAATCCCCCCGGCAACACTCTGAGTCAAGACCCTGACGCGCTCGTGCTATCTCTCTGGTTGTGACTTGAGGGTGTGGGTGTCAAAATCGAAGGACAAGAACTTGGATCTGCTTCACCGCTGAAGAAATCAGAAAGAGGAACCCGTCATGAGTGAGAACACCACCAAGATTCGCGCCGCCGTGCTTCGTGAACTGCCTGGCAAGTGGACAATTGAAGACCTCACCCTGAGCGCCCCGAAGTTTGGCGAGGTTCAGGTGAAGCTCATGGCTGCCGGCCTGTGCCACTCGGACGATCACCACCGTTCGAACGACCTCCCCCTGCCCAACCTTCCCGCGGTCGTTGGTCACGAGGGTGCTGGTGTCATCGTTGCTGTCGGCGAGGGAGTAACCGATCTCGAGGTTGGCGACCACATCATCTGCTCGTTCATTCCTTCGTGTGGCAAGTGCAAGTGGTGCTCGATGGGCATGCAGAACCTCTGTGACTTCGGCCGCTTCATTCTTGAGGGCACGCAGATTGACGGCACCTTCCGCATTAAGGACGCCGACGGCAAAGATGTTGCCACCTCAGCCATGCTCGGCACGTTCTCGAATTTCCAGATCATGGATCAGTCTTCGGTCATCAAGGTCGACAAGGACATTCCGTTCGAGGTTGCGTGCCTCGTTGCGTGTG
>JBIIKT010000173.1:0-3268 GCA_044233055.1 Microbacteriaceae bacterium | reverse complement strand
GCACGCGTGGCTGGACAACCAGCTCGACCAACATGTCGGCGCCGCGCGGCTGACGGATTCGACATCCCGCGCCGAACACGACGTGACCGTGCGACTGGGGTCTCGCCGACTCACGGTTTCGGGTTCGGCCGCGGTGAGCCGACTGCTCACCGAACTACGCCCTCTCGACGTTGTGGATGACGCTGGCGAGCGCGGAGTGGCTGATGGCACGGACCTGCACCTGCACTATCTCAGCGATGATTATGTGGCCACCCTGCCCGACACGAGTCACCTGCGGCGCGGACCCTACGGAGCCATCACGGCCTGGGCGAACTCCGAGGCGGATGCGGCCGGAGTCGGCACCGAATCGTCCCCGTGGCTGGTCTGCCTCGAGGACGACCTCTCGGCCATGCTCGCCTTTCACGTTGGCCGCCGACAGGCGCTGGCGTTTTCGCGCACCGAGCTGGCTCCGCGCCAGGTGGCCGAGTTTGCCCGCACACTCATGCACTGGGCGGCCATCGCCGACGGCAACGTGATCGTGCACGCGGCGGCCGTCGCCCGAGGTAACCGCGGACTGCTGGTGTGCGGTGTGGGCACGAGCGGCAAGACCACCCTGGTGCGGCAGTGCATCGCCAACGGGTGGACTTTCTTGGCCGACAACGTGGTGGAGTTCGGACCGGCCGCTGACCTTGCGACCGGCGAACCCGGCATGCTGTGGAGCACCTACGCCACACTCAAACTTCGCCCCGATGCCCTGCCCGTCTCGCCGACCGAATCGTCGATTAGTCAGTGGGACGATGAGGCCGAGAAGAACATCCATTTTTTGACCGAATCAACGCGCGACCTGTTTGCCACAGCACCCGTGCGCCACACGGCCACACTCGTTCTGCAGCCCAACGGCGCCCCCTCCCCCGAACCGTTCGATACCGGCGCCGGCCTGCTCGCCATCGCACCCAACACCGTGGCGCAGTTTCCGTTTTTTGAGCGCGAGGTTTTGCAGCGCGTGTCGGCGCTTACGCGCAGCGCGCCGCTTTTCACCGCGGGACGCATGCCACTCGACGCCATGACCGTCATGCTTAAGAACATGCTTGAGGACGTGAGTGCATGAGTGGCGAGGCGAGCCGCGAGATGAGCGTCGACGTGGTCCTGCCCGTTTACAACGGCGCAGACTTTGTGACCCGTGCGCTCGACTCGGTTCTTGCGCAAGACCCGCATCCCGCACTCGGCGACTGGGATCTTCGCATCCACGTCATCAACGATGCATCGAAAGACGAGTCCGCGGCGATTCTTGCTGACTATGCGACGCGCGCCAGCAATTCGGCTGAGCACCTGAGCGTCACCACGCTCGAAGCTAACGCGGGCGTGGCTCATGCGCGCAACCTCGGCATCGCCTCCGGCGAAGCGCCCTACGTGGCGTTTATCGATCAGGACGACGCGTGGGTGCCCGACAAACTTTCCCGCCAAATCGGCGCTCTGGAGGCGGACTCTACACTCGGCTATGCCGTGGGCAAGCAGCTGTTGCGCGTGCAACCTGGTCACACGCGGCCGGCCTGGTGTCGACCGGAGTGGCTGATTGAGCCCGTCGCCGGTTTTGTGCCGAGCACCCTCGTTGTGCGCCGTGAGACCTTTGGCAGTGTGGGCGTGTTCGACGCGTCGGTGATTCAAGGTGGCGACGACTCGGATTGGTTTGCTCGGGCTCGGAGCCTGAAGGTGCCCTTCTTCGACGAACCCTCGTGTGTGGTGCACCGCTATGCGCACGAGAGCAACACATCCGGAGACATCGACACCAGCAACGCTGCCATTCTCGATGTGGTGCGCCGCCATCTTGCTCGAAAGGCCACGTCATGACGCAGGCCTCTCTCGCGCACATCGACGTGATCATTCCCTGTCGGGATGTTGAGGCCTACCTGAGCGAGGCCATCGCCTCGGCCATCGGACAGGTGGGTGTGACCACCCGCGTGATTGTGGTGGATGCCGGCAGCAGCGTGCCGATTGTGCTTGCACCGGAGTGGGCCGCGCACGAGCGCGTCACCCTCGTGCGCAGCGAAACGGGCCTGCTGTGTGGTGGGGCGCGCAATGCGGGAATCGCCGTGGCCACCGCCGACGTCATTACTTTTCTCGATGCCGATGATCTCTGGAGCCCCGAGCGCACGCGCGTGCTGCTGGATGCCCTCACACCGGGCCACATGGTGATGGGGCAGATTGAGCACTTCTCCGACGGGCAGACCGGCCTCAACGTGCCGGCCGGGCTCGACGTGGCACTCGTTGCCGGGGGCATGCTGCTCGCGCGCGCCGACTTTGACCGCGTGGGCCCGTTTGATGACGACCTGCGCGCCGGAGAGTTCATCGACTGGTTCAATCGCGCCCGGGTCGCCGGACTCGCTGTGACGCAGGTGGTCGAGGTTTCGCTTCGCCGACGCGTGCACGCGGCCAGCATCACGGCCACGCAGATGGAAGCACGCATGGACTACCTCAAGGTGGTGCGCCGATGGATGAGTCGGAACGACTAATCGCGCGGGCCGCCCTGGGCTCCCCCGCCGAGGCAGTTGGCCTGTGGCGGCAGTGGCGCGCAACGTATGACCCCGCCACCGCAACCGACCTGCTCGTGTGGGCGGGCGGATACGTGCACCGCAACATTGTGGCCGGCGGTGGTCGCGACGAGTACCTGGCCGGTCTCGCCCGCTACAACTGGGTGGCCAATCAGCGGCAGTTACTGGCTGCTCACTATGACCTGGTGGAGTTGGCATCGAACTTTTCACTCGTGACGCTGAAGAGTTTTGACGCGTCGCGGGCGGATGGTGCGTTGAGCTTGCGACCGGTTGCCGACATCGATCTCTACGTTGACGCGCGGCAGATTGAGCGTGTTGTTGGCTGGCTCCGAGAGCGAGGTTACGTGGCGTTGCTCGATGTCAGTGATTACGAACTTTTTGAGCGCATCGTGCCGCTACGTGGATCGTGGAACTTTACGCGCACGGCCGGGGAGACTGGTGTCGAGGCCGGCATCGACGTCCACTGGAAACTCTTCGACCCGCTCACCGTGCCGGAGAATCGGCGGTTTGCGCGTCGCTGGACGATGCCCGCGGATGCCTCGTTCGGCGCCCTTCGGGCACTCGTGCCTGAGGCTCGCTTTGCCCTGATGGCCGTGCAACGACAAGCGCAGGATGACGGCAAAGACACCGTGCTGTTTGATGCGGGCCACATTGTGCGCGACCTCGCGCCGCGAAAGTTGTTGGCGGTCACGCGGGCGTCGCGCAGTCACGCATCCGTGCTCAGCCTGCTCGATGCGATT
>JBIIKT010000171.1:0-3300 GCA_044233055.1 Microbacteriaceae bacterium | reverse complement strand
GAGCAGGCGCTGAAGATGCGCCTCCACGCCGTCCTTGATGAGCCCGGGATCTTCTCCGAGTTCGTGCTCCAGTTCGCCATGGATCTCGTGGATGGCCACCACGAGCATGTCGGAGGTCTTGGCCTGAGTCACTTGCCATACCTGCGAAACGCCCTGAGCAACAAGGTCGTCATCCGGTTCGCGGACAGTGAGAAAGCACGGCGGCGACATCCAGTTCAGCGGCTTGTACGACCCGCCATCGGAGTGCACGAGAAGGCTGCCGTCCTGTTTGAGCATGAGCACGCGTGTGGCCAGCGGCAGGTGCGCGTTGAGGCGCCCGCTATAGTCCACGGAGCACGTAGCGATGACGAGACGCATGCTAAGCGCCTCCGCCCAAGACAAAAGAGACGAGTTGATCGGGCGAGTCCACACGTGCGATCGCGAGGTCAAACTCTTCTACGCGCGCGTATCCCCATGAAACGAGAAGTGTAGGCACCCCATGAACTGCCGCCCCTTCGATGTCCCACAGGCGGTCGCCCACCATCAGCGGCGCGTGTTCCGACGACGTCTCCAGTTGGCCGAGCGCCTGGGCAACAACGTCGGCCTTTGAGGCGCGATCGGGAGACGCCCCCACGACTGCGGCAAAGAACTCAGCGATGCCGAAATCTGCGACGATTCGCTCGGCCTCGCCCTGCAGCTTGCTCGTGGCGACGGCCAAGGGAACGCCGTGGGCGTGGAGCTGCGCCAGCGCCTCAGGTATTCCGGCGAAGAGACTCATGTTCTGTAATCCCTCACGAGCAACAAGTGAGCGGTAGAACGTAACCGCTTCGTCGATCAGATCGGGAGGCAGATAGCCACTCAGCGCCTGTGGCGTCGGGGGTCCAATCAGGTGGCGCAGTTCCGCCTCGGCGGGGGGCTTAACATCAAAATGGCGCATGGTGTCACGCAGCCGACTCATCACGGCAGGTGCCGAGTCGAGAAGCGTCCCGTCCATGTCGAACATCACGGGTTGCCACTTACCACCGGCCGAGGGTTGAGAAAAAGACGCGACGCTCACGAAAGCAACAGTAATGTGCGCACGGTGCCACGGTTGCCTAGGCTGGGGAGCATGACAGCTGATCGCCCTCTCTCCGGAATCGACATTGACGAACTCGACCCCGAAGTGCGCCCCCAAGATGATCTCTTTGAGCACGTCACAGGCAAGTGGATGCGCCGCACCGAGATTCCCGCCGATAAGGCGCGCTACGGATCGTTCCACGTGCTGCACGAGCGCGCCGAAGAGGCCGTGCGCGACATCATTCAGGATTCTCAGAAGGCGGCTGCTGATGCGCCGGAGCGCAAGGTCGGAAACCTCTATGCCAGCTTTATGGACACCGCCGCGATAGAAGCTCGCGGACTCGCGCCGATTGAGTCGCAGGTTGCCTTTGCCTCGAACGTGGCGAGCATCTCAGCTGTGCTTGATGCCGTTGGTCGTCTCGAGCGCCACGGCGTGGGCGGGTTCGTTCAATTGTTTGTCGACAACGATCCCGGCGATCCCCATCGCTATCTCGTCTTCGCTGAGCAGGGTGGCATTGGCCTGCCCGACGAGTCGTATTTCCGCGAGGAGAGCTTCGCGTCGATTCGCGAGGCGTACGTCTCGCACATACAGCGCATGTTCGAACTGGCGGCCGAATCTCTTCCCACCTTTGACTTCGACGAGTCGGCGCCCGTGCGGGCACAGCGGGTCTACGACCTCGAGCGCGACATCGCCGCTGTGCACTGGGACAACGTGCGTTGTCGTGACAGCTTGGCCACCTATAACCCACTCTCGTGGGCCGAAACCTGTGCGCTCGCGGCCACTAACTCGCCCGCAGAGCACAAGCCCGACCTCAACCTGTGGCGAATTGCGCTCGGCGCCGACGAGGCCACCTTCGATACCGTCGTGGTGCGCCAGCCGAGCTTCTTTGAGGGCCTGGGTGCATTGCTCGTCCCCGAGCGCCTCGAGGACTGGCGGGCGTGGCTGATCTGGCAGGTGGTGCACTCTGCCGCGCCGTATCTGCCGGCCGCGTTCAACGAGGCGAACTTCGATTTCTACGGCCGCACGCTCACGGGAACCCCGCAGCAGCGCGAGCGCTGGAAGCGAGGCGTCTCGTTGGTTGAGGGTGCCATGGGTGAGGCCGTAGGACAGATCTACGTAGCCCGACACTTTCCCGAAGAAGCCAAGGCATCAATGGACGTTCTCGTCACTCACCTCATCGAGGCGTATCGGGAATCGATTCAGGGCCTCGACTGGATGAGCCCGGCAACAAAGAAGCGTGCCCTCGAGAAGCTTGACAAGTTCACGCCCAAGGTGGGCTACCCCGTGAAGTGGCGCGACTACTCGGCGCTCAAAATCACGCCAAACGACCTTATGGATAACGTGCGCAACATTGCCGAGTTTGAGATGACGCGTGAACTGGGCAAGATCGGAAAGCCGATTGACCGCGACGAGTGGTTCATGACGCCGCAGACCGTGAACGCGTACTACAACCCCGGCTTCAACGAGATAGTGTTTCCGGCCGCCATTCTCCAGCCGCCTTTCTTTAGTCCCGAGTGGGACGACGCGGCCAACTACGGCTCCATCGGTGCCGTGATCGGCCACGAGATCGGCCACGGATTCGACGACCAGGGTTCGCGATTCGACGGCGACGGCAAACTCACCGATTGGTGGACCGAACACGACCGCGAGCAGTTCGACAAGCGCGCGGCCGTTCTGATCGAGCAGTACAACGCGCTCGAACCGAAAACGACGCCCGGCAACAGCGTCAACGGTGAGCTGACCATCGGCGAGAACATCGGTGACCTCGGCGGGCTGGCTATCGCCTGGAAGGCCTACCAAATCGCACTCGGCGGCGCCGAGCCACCGGTCATCGACGGCCTCACGGGTGCACAGCGCTTCTTCCTGTCGTGGGCCCAGTCGTGGCAGCAGATCGCTCGTGACGAGGAGACCCTGCGGCTCTTGGCCATCGACCCGCACTCACCGCCCGAGTTCCGCTGCAATCAGATCGTGCGCAACATCGATGCGTTCTATTCGGCGTTCGATGTGCACCCGAGTGACGCTCTCTGGCTCGACGAGGATCAGCGCGTCACGATCTGGTAGCCAGCGCCGAACGCCACTTACCCCAACGCCAGCGCCAAGCTCCGACCGTCGCCGGCTTGCCCGGCAGGCCAACGGCCGGCGAATAGGATTGGGTCATGGCGCCCACCTCAAAACTCGATGCTGTTATTGCGCTGGCCAAGAACCGCGGCTTTGTCTATCAGGCGGGTGAAATCTACGGCGGATCACGGTCGGCGTGGGACTAC
>JBIIKT010000170.1:0-3305 GCA_044233055.1 Microbacteriaceae bacterium | reverse complement strand
CGCCTACGGACTCACGCCCAAGATGCACCTCGTGTCCTACGCCTTCGCTGGCGTCGCGCCCGAGGTCATGGGCATCGGGCCCATTCCGTCCACAGAGAAGGCCCTCAGCAAGGCCGGACTGACAATGGATGACATTGGCTTGATCGAAATCAACGAAGCCTTTGCCGTGCAGGTGCTCTCGTTCACCGACCACTTCGGCCTGTCGGATGATGATCCGCGTGTCAACCCGCTCGGTGGTGCGATTGCGTTCGGTCACCCTCTCGCATCGAGCGGGGTGCGCCTCATGATTCAGCTCGCGCGCGAGTTTGCCGAGCACCCCGAGGTGCGCTACGGAATGACCACGATGTGCGTCGGCCTCGGACAGGGCGGCACCGTTATCTGGGAAAACCCCAACTGGAAGAAGTAGGTCATGACCGACTATGACGCTCTGGACTACGCTCCCCTTCTGGCACTAGCCGACGACGAGGTGGTGACACATTCACTCGTTCGCGACGTGAGAACACCCAGTGGCAAGAACATCGCGCTGATCACACTCGATAACGGTCTCGACTACAAGCGACCCAACACCCTGGGACCGCGAACCCTGGAAGAACTCAACTCGGTTCTCATAACGCTCCAGGCTCGAGCCGCGCAGGGCGAGATTCATGCCGTGGCGATCACCGGCAAGCAGTTTATTCTCGCTGCGGGCGCCGACCTCAGCAAAGTGGACGTCGTGCCATCCGTGGCCGTCGCAAAACTGCTCGCCCAACAGGGCCACCGCACACTGGGCCGTCTTGCTGACCTCGGGGTTCCCTCCTTCGCTTTCGTCAACGGACTCGCCCTCGGTGGCGGCCTCGAGGTGGCACTCAACGCCACGTATCGCACCGTTGATTCGTCTGTTGGCGCACTCGGACTCCCCGAGGTGTTCCTGGGTCTGATCCCCGGCTGGGGTGGTGCCACGCTGCTGCCTCACATCGTGGGTATTCGCAACGCCCTGCGACTCATTCTCGAGAATCCGCTGCGAAACAATCGCCTTATCGACGCCCCCACGGCCCGCCGGCTCGGCGTCGCAGACGCCATGTTTTCGCCCATTCGCTTTCTCGAAGACTCCATCGCGTGGGCAGATGGCGTGCTCACGGGGCGCATCACGGTTCGGCGCAAAGGCGCGCCCGGATTTATCGAGCGCACCTTCGTGTGGCCGCAGGCAATTCGAATTGCACGAAAGTCGGTCGCGAGCAAGATCGGACGCGTGGCGAAGTCGCCCTTCGCCGCTCTCGATCTGCTTGAGTACACCCGAACAGCATCACGTCAAGACAGTTTTGCCCGCGAAGACGAAATCCTCTCCGATCTGATTTCTGGAGACCAGTTTCAGGCCTCGATGTACGCCTTCAATCTGGTTCAAAAGCACGCTAAGAAACCCAGCGGCGCTCCCGACCCCAAACTGGCGCAGCCCGTCACCAAGGTTGGCGTGATTGGTGCCGGACTGATGGCCCGGCAGTTTGCCCTTCTGTTTGTTCGGCGGCTGAAGGTGCCCGTTGTCCTGACGGACATCGATCAAACGCGACTCGATGAGGCCGTGGCCTACATTCACCGTGAGATTTCTGGGCTCCAGGCTAAGGGTCGCCTCTCGAGTGACGATGCGTCGCGACTCCAAGCGTTGGTGACCGGAACGACCGACAAGAATGCCTTTGCCGACGCCGACTGGGTGATTGAGGCAATTTTTGAGGAACTGAGCATCAAGCAAGAGGTCTTTGCCTCGTTCGAGAAGATCATCTCGCCCAGCGCTGTTTTTGCCAGCAACACCTCGTCACTTTCTGTTCAGCACATCGGCGCCAAGCTGAAGCACCCGGGGCGTCTCGTGGGCTTTCATTTCTTCAATCCCGTCGCCGTGATGCCTCTCGTGGAAGTTGTTCGCGCCAGCACCACGACGGACGAGACGTTGGCGACCGCCATGAAGGTAGCGGTGGGATTGCGCAAGACCGCGGTAATCACCACAGACACCACCGGCTTTGTTGTGAATCGATTGCTCGCAAAGGTCTTGGGCGAGGCAATGCACGCGGTCGACACAGGCACGCACCCGTCGGTGGTTGATGCTGCGTGCGCGCCCTTCGGCCTCCCCATGCCGCCTTTCGTTCTGCTTGACCTGGTGGGCCTCAGGGTGGGCGCGCATGTGCTCGACACGCATCACGCCGCGTTCCCGGATCGATTCTTCGATAGCCCGAATCTGCACAAGCTCGCCGACTACGGTCAGATCATCACTCGCGACAAGCGCGGTAATGTCACCGGCTTCGACAAGCGTGCTCTCAAGATTATCCGCGGCGGAACCACCCCGGTTAAGGCGGAGGTCTTCAAACAGAGACTCGAAGACGGGCTCGCCGACGAGATTCACCGCATGCTTGACGAGGGAGTTGTGGCGAGCGCCGCCGACATCGATCTGTGCATGATCATGGGCGCCGGTTATCCCTTCCAGATGGGCGGCATCACGCCCTACCTCGACCGCTGCGGAGCCAGCGAACGAGTGTTTGGCGACACGTTCAACCACCCGCGCATTGCCGGGGTCGCGAAAGCCTAAGCGCTACTTCTTGCGCTTGGTGTTGCCCTCCGCCGGGAGGCCAACCGGTACGTCGTCATCTGGCAGTGGACGCGCGACGGGGATCTTGCTGCCGACGACCTGAGCAACAACGTCGCGCGTTATCGCTTGAGCGGTGAGACCTGCGTCCGCGAGAATTTGTGCGCGATCTCCGTGATCGATGAACTCGTCGGGAAGCCCAAGTTCGTCCACCGCCGTATCCACCCCGGCGCCTCGCAGGTCTTGTCGAATTCGTGTACCGATGCCCCCAACACGCACACCGTCTTCGAGGGTGATGACGAGACGGTGGTCGGCAGCCAGCGAAATCACCGATGCCGGCACGGGCACGACCCAGCGTGGATCAATGACCGTCGCGCCGATGCCCTGCTGAGCCAAGCGTTCGGCGACATCCAGACCGATTCGGGCCATATCGCCGATGGCGACAATCAGGACGTCCTTGTGCGCGGCCTCGCGCAGCACATCAACGCCATCGGCGGTTCGACGCTGCGCCACGATCTCCGCACCCACCGATCCCTTGGGATAGCGAATCACCGTGGGGCCATCATCGACGGCCAATGCTTCGGCGAGTTCTTCGCGCAAACGCTGTGCGTCTCGCGGAGCGGCCAACCTAATGCCGGGCACAATCTGGAGCAGCGCCAGGTCCCACATGCCGTGGTGACTGGGGCCGTCCGGCCCCGTCACGCCAGCTCGGTCGAGCACAAAGGTGACACCGGCTCGATGGAGTCCGACGTCCATC
>JBIIKT010000169.1:0-3319 GCA_044233055.1 Microbacteriaceae bacterium | reverse complement strand
AGGCGTGTACAAACGCGACGGGGCCACTCCCCCAACGAGTCCGATGTTGTGGCGGAACATACGCCCGAGGGGTGCGCCCGATCCGTGCGGCAATCCCACGAAGCCCACTGTGGCTCCGGGGCGCGCAATGCCGACGGCCGTGGTCATCGATTCCTCTGTGCCCACGCACTCGAGCACCGCGTCTGCACCCATGCCCTGCGTGAGCTCACGGACTTCGGCGACAGCCTCTTCACCCCGGCCGGGCACGATGTCGGTCGCGCCAAAAGCCGTCGCAATGGCTTGACGGTCGGCGTGACGACTCAGGGCGATGATGCGTTCCGCACCCCTCATGCGGGCCGCGAGAACTGCGGAGAGGCCCACGGCACCGTCGCCGACCACAGCAACCGTGTGACCTGGCTGCACACCCGCAGCCACAGCGGCGTGATACCCAGTAGCCATGACGTCGGAGAGGGCCAAGAGGTGAGGCAAGACGCCGTCGGCCGGTCGACCTCCCGGCACAACAACCAACGATCCGTCCGCAAATGGCGCGCGAACATACTCCGCCTGGGCCCCCTGCGTTGAAAAGACGCCGGCCTCGGCGGCCACGGAACACGATTGCAGTTGACCGTCTCGGCACAAGCGGCACTGGCCACACGACGCGAGGAAAGGAACGACAACGAAGTCCCCCACGCGGATGTTGCGCACATCCGCTCCCACGTCGACCACCTCACCAATGCACTCGTGCCCGATGGCAGAACCCGCGTCACGCGGGTTCTCTCCTCGGAAGTACCACAGGTCGCTTCCGCACACGCACGTTGCGACCACCCGAACAATGGCGTCGTGGGAGTCAACGAGTGACGGGTCGGAAGCCTCTTCAACGGTGACGTCGAAGGGCGCGTTGAAGCGAAGAGCCCGCACTAGCCGCCCGATGCCGCCAAAGCGCGATTGAGCGCATCGACAAGCTGCTGGTCTGCCACCCCGAAGGCCGCCCAGTCACCAGCAATCCGTGCTGCCTCACGAGCCGAGATAGCCGCCGAGGCGTCTGCCAGAGCCTGGTCGAGCGCCGCGTTGCTTGTGGGTTGGCCGGGCGAGGGACTCGCCGACGGAGACGGAGGCGTCGCGCCAGGATTTGTTGGCTGGTCGACGCCGGGAGTGCCGTCGATGCCCGCATCGCCACCGAAGAGCGCATCGAGCGCACCCGCAAGTGTGTCCTCAAACGCAATCTTGTCGCCGAACGCTACGAGAACCTTCTTGAGCAGCGGGTAACTGGTGTTACCGGTGGACCTAATGTAGACCGGCTGCACGTAGAGAAGTCCGCCACCCACCGGAAGCGTGAGGAGGTTTCCCTTGAGCACGCTCGTCGAGCCCTGACTAAGGAGGTTGAGTTCACTAGACACAGCGGGGTCGGCGTTGAAGTTGTTTTGCACCTGGCCTGGCCCGGGAACGGTCACGTCCTTCGGCAGCGTGAACAGCTTGAGCTTGCCAAATTCGGGATCCACTTTGCCTGCCGTGCTACCCGCGTCCGAGTCGACTACGAAATAACCCGTGAGCACGTTACGGCTATTGGTTCCCGTGGCATCCGGGATGTAGGTGGAATACAGCGAGAACGCCGGCGCCGTTGAACCGGGCGTCTGCATCGTGAGGTAGTAGGGCGGCTGAAAAATGCCCACCCCGTCGGGAGCCGTGGGGTCGTTCGGGGTGATCCACGCGTCATCGCGCGAATAGAACGAGCCCGCATCGGTCACGTGGTACTGGCCGAGAATCGCGCGTTGCGCCTTGAAGAGATCCGCTGGGTACTTGACGTGGCTCATCAGTTCAGACGACATCTCCGACAGAGGCTTGATGGTGTTGGGGTAAATCTTCTGCCACGTGGCAAGAATGGGATCGGCGTCGTCCCACGCATAAAGCGTGACCTCTCCGGAATAGGCATCAACCGTGGCCTTGACGGAATTTCGAATGTAGTTGACGTTGTCAATCGCCAACGTGCTGGTGGTCCGTTGCGTGTCGGCAATGGCCGCGGCGAGACTCTCCACCCGCGAGTAGGGGTAGTCAGCAGAAGTGGTATATCCGTCGACAATCCAGACAATCTTGCCGTCGATAACACTCGGGTACGGGTCGCTGTCGAGCGTCAGGTACGGAGCGGCCTTCTGAACACGTTCCCGCGGATTGCGATCGTAAAGAATCTGCGATTCGGAGTTCACTGCGTCCGAGAGCAGAATTTGTTCACTCTGGAACTTCAGGGCATAAACGAGTCGCGTAAAGAGGTCGCCCAGAACGGGACCGCCATTACCGGCAAACGTTGTGTAGGTCTGAGACTCCTCGTCCTGCGAGGGGTAGTCGAGTTCAATTTGCTTGCCGTTATCCGTTCCGCCCACGATGGAATACAGGGGCGACGCCTCACCAAAGTAGACGCGCGGCTCAAACTTACCGAGCACACCCTGCGTGGGAATTCCCGCTTCGAAGAACACGGGCTGGCCCTCAGTGGTGCGCTGTGTACCGTAGGCCCCCACGAGACCGTAACCGTGGGTGTAGACGAGAACGTTGTTGTACCACGACTGTGAGTCGCCCACGCCGGCCTGGTTGAGTTCGCGCACGGCGACCACCGCGTCTTGCACCTTACCTTCGATGTTGTAGCGGTCCACGTCGAGCTGAGGTGAGAACTGGTAGTACTGCTTGAACTGCTGAAGCTGAGCAAACGATGCGCTCACGAGCGAGGGATCGAGAATACGAATATTCGCTGTGGTCTGAGCGTCCTGACGAAGAGCACCGGGCGCGGCATCAGTGACCGCGTTGTAGGGGATCTTCTCCACATCGGCAAGGCCGTAAGCCTGCCGCGTCATTTCGATGTTGCGCGCGAGATACGGCTCTTCCAAGGTGCGCTCGCTCGGTTCAACCACGAAGCGCTGCACAATCCACGGATACGCGACACCGAGCACCAGCGCGCTCACCAGAACGAGGCCTGTGCCGACCAGCGGCAGACGCCACCTCCCGGTGAACGCCGTCACCACAAAGAGCAGCGCTACGAGCGCGCAGATGATGGCCAAGATCTGCAGACCGGGAATTGTTGCGTTCACGGTGGAGTAGCTGGGACCGGTCAACAGACCCGAGGGGTCGTTCAGGGTGCCGAACTGGTCGAGGTACAGGCTGATTCCCTGGAGCATCAAATAGACGGCGGCGGCGATCGCAATCCCAATGCGGGCGCCCTTGGCCACACGCAGCTCACGACGCGAAATGCGGAGCGATCCGTAAACGAGATTGGTGATGATCGCAATGACGAGGCACAGGAACGTAATGGCCGAAGCAAACCCGACCACGGACTGGTAGAACGGCAGCGAGAAGA
>JBIIKT010000168.1:0-3385 GCA_044233055.1 Microbacteriaceae bacterium | reverse complement strand
TCGGTTTCCCAGCCATGAGCACCCCATGGTCTTCAGCGCACAAACATCAATCTTCTACGCCGCCCCGCCCCTGGGCACGTTGCTCGTGGGCTTGGCACTCGAGGGTTTTGGTGTCTCTCTCACGTACCTCATCGTGGCTTGCGTCATGCTTGCTGTCTCTGTGCTCGCACTCTTCTCAAAGCACATCCGCGCTGAGAGCTAGTCGTCGTCACGGAACCTGAGTCGTTATGCGGGGAAGCACCCTTCAAAGCTGCACACGCCAACCGCCATGCCTATGAAGTACAGCTGAGCGACAAGCCAACCGGCAATCGAAATGCCCGCAAGCACTCGGGGGCCAATCGCTTTTTCTGAAAAAACTGCAAAAAGCGGCAAGAGCAGGGACACTGCGGCGATGCCAATCACACCGATGACAAACAGCACCTTGACGAACACGGGATTTGTGGGTTCGTAAAGAATCATGGCGACCAAAAACAGCGACGTCACTTCGAGAAAAAGCAACAGCGGAGTCGTGACAAAACCGACGATGGCAAAAACCCACGCCGCCCGAACTGATGGTCTCTTTTTGGCCATGCCTCACTATGGCACGCCACGCGCGCAAGGGATAGGGGACTCCGTCGCAACTACTCCGTCAGAACTTCTCTGTCATTTTGACGACCCGGGCCCATGCCGTAGCTCTTGCATGCCGCCATCGACGGCGATCGACGTGCCCGTCGTCGATCCCGATCGAGGGCTCGCGAGATATGCCACGGCGTCAGCGATTTCGTCGGGGTTAACAAGGCGGCCGTGGGGCTGACGCGCCTCAAGCGCCGCCCGTTCGGAAACGGGGTCTACCGTCTTGGCCAGAAGTGAGTCAATCCATGGGGTGTCGGTCGTGCCCGGGTTTACAGCGTTGACTCGGATGCCATCGCGCAGGTGGTCGGCGGCCATCCCGCGCGTCATGGCCAGCACGGCTCCCTTGGTCGCCGAGTACAAAACACGCTGCGGAACTCCGGCGGTTGCCACCACTGAGGACAGGTTGACGATAGCGGCTGCCGGCGAAATACGCAGGTGCGGCAGCGCCGCGCGGCTCACGCGAGCCATGCCGACAACATTGATGTCCCATACTCGATGCCACTCGTCGTCGTCATTCGCCGCAACATCGCCCTGAGCCCCGATGCCCGCGTTATTGACGACGATGTCGATTCGGCCAAACTTCTCAACGACTGCGGCGACGGCCGCCCGCACCGACTCGTCGTCGGAAACATTCGTTTGGACGCCAAACGTGTCCGGCAACACGTTTGACACGTTGAGGTCAAAGACGGCGACCGTTGCTCCGCCTTCATGGAGCCGGCGCACGACGGCGGCACCGATACCCGAGGCACCGCCCGTGACGATGGCGACGAGATTCGAAAATTCGGTCACGCGTGTTCCCTTCGAGTCGCGGACTCAAGCAATTCGAGCACGTGAACGTAGGGTATACCGGTCGCGCGGCTCATGCCGAGCTCACACGTGCGGTTGGCACTCACGGCGTGGTCGAATTCTCCACCTTCGGCGCTCAGCCGCTTCAGGTCGGCGACCTCGTCAGCCGTGGCCGCCGCCGTGAGCTCGGGGTGCAACATGCCGCGGTCACCGGCGAAGGCGCAGCATCCCCAGGCCTCGGGCACGACCGCCTCGTCAGCGACAGCGCGCGCGATGGCCACGAGCGCGCCGGTCGCGCCAAGATCTTCGGTCGAGCAGGTCGGATGCACGGCCACGCGCCCTTGCCGGTGCAGAATCGTGAGCCGGGGTAGCAGGGTTTCGGCAGCGAAGGTCACCGAGTCGATGACCCGCGCGGGTTCTGGGTCGGTGGTTCGCAGCAGTCCAGCGAAACCTTCGGTGCAGGAGGCGGCGTCGCTGATGATCGGTAGCGATGCGATGAGCTCGTCGAGTTCGCCGTCAGAGCGCAGGCCGGCAACCGCAGCCCTCACCCGCTCGCGCATGCTCGCGTACCCCGCCGTGTGGCCCTTTGACTTCCAGGGGGTCCCGCAGCAGAGCCCATCAATTCCCTCGGGAACGATGAGCGTCACGCCCGCTCGCTCGCATAGGGTGAGCAGAGCGGCAGTGGCACCGGCGGCTTCGTCACCACGGTCAGCACCTTCGGGCCCGAACATCGTGCCAACGCATGCAGGGAGGAAGATTGCAACCGTAATCGTGTCGGCGGCTGCGGCGCTGGGCGCTGCCGCGGACGAACCCCGTACAGCCGCGGAAGCGTCGACCAAGCGCGAGCGGCGAGCGCCGCCGCGAGGCAGTCCAGACTCGTAGCGTGGCACGACATCTGCGCCGAGTACGGCGCGCGCAGCGGAGCTGGCGCCGCGCAGTAGAGCCGTCGGGAGGGCATCCGCCACGGTGAGGGCGAGGGCTGCGATGCGGGTGGTAGCGCCCCACTGGTTGGCGGCCGCGTTCCACAGGCCGCGACCGGGTGCGCGGCCTTCGGAACGCAATCGTCGCACAAGATCACCCGTATTGATGTTGACGGGACAGGCGATGGCACACAACCCGTCAACCGCGCAGGTTTGAATACTCTCGTAGGGTTCGTCGACGAGCAACGCTTTGACCATGGTGTTGTCACCACGGGCTTCGGCAGCAGCCAGTTCACGCCGAACGACGATGCGCTGCCGCGGTGTCAAGGTGACCCCACGGCTCGGGCACGTTGGTTCGCAGTACCCGCACTCGACGCATCGATCGACCTCTGCCTCAACAGTGGGAGTGGTTTTGAGGTGCTTGAGGTGGGTTTGCTCGTCGTCAGTAATGATAACTCCGGGGTTGAGCACACCCGCTGGGTCGCACAGTGCCTTGAGTGTGCGCATCACATCGGTGAGTTCGGCGCCGTATTGACGCTCGATGAACGGTGCCATGATGCGACCTGTTCCGTGCTCGGCCTTTAGTGTGCCGCCATTCGTGAGCACAAGATCGACAATCTCGTCCGTCACGGCGGCATAGCGCGCGACGCCCTCGGCAGTGTCAAAGCGCTCTGTGAGTAAGAAGTGAATGTTGCCATCTTTCGCGTGACCGAAGATCACTGCGCTCTCGTAGCCGTGCCGCTCGAACATCGCCACGAGGCCTTCGCACGTGGGCAGCAGGTTTGCCACAGGCACCGCCACGTCTTCCAGGATCGCCGTCGTTCCGCTCGGCCGCGCCTCGGCTACCGCGGGGTAGAGGCCCTTGCGCACGCGCCACAGCGCAGCACGCTCGGCGGACTCGCGCGTGAAGAAAAACGGCGCCGCGAGTGGCAGCGTGGCCACGACCCGATCGACGGCCGTGATGCCGCGCGTGAGAGCAACTTCTTTGGCTGCGTGCACTTCGATGAGCAGTGCCGCGTGGCGGTCGATCGTGAGTGCGCTAATCGTGGATGGTGAATCCGGCAGAT
>JBIIKT010000167.1:0-3392 GCA_044233055.1 Microbacteriaceae bacterium | reverse complement strand
GTCTTGACCGGTGATGCCCGTAATCAGGGCCCGCTTGGTATCGCTGCTCGACATCAATTCTTTTTCTGTGTAACTCAGATGAGAAAGTTTAAGTTCAAACCGATGCTCATGTGCACCGGAGTTCAGCCTAGCGCAGAGGCCTTCCGGGCCCGGGCATTGATGCGTGCGGCCGCAAAGGAGGACGCCCAGCGAATCGGAAAACTCCACGCGTAGCTCACCGGGCGAAGCGCGGCGGGCAAATGGCGACGTTTAACGGCTTCCGACTCGAGGCTGGAGAGCCGTCGATTTGCCACTGTCAGCGACTCCGCGTGCCACCGAAAGGCAGAAACTGTTTTCCGTGTCCATACAAAAGTGCCCCACGCGCGTAGCCGCAAAAACGCGTCGAGGTCCATGGCGTATCGAAGGTCTGAATCGAATCCTCCGATTCCTTGGAGCGCATCAAGGCGAACCATCGTTCCCGGGTGGGGTATGAGGTCGGGCCCCCACGCCAATAAGAATGTGGCCAATCGACCGGCGTTTGACACGGCAAGTACGTGGCCGTCAGCATCAATGTAGTCGCACCCGCCAAAAGCGAGGACAGCATTGGGGTTTAGCTCAAGAAGGTCTTGAAGATTGCGCAATCCACCCGGACGAAAAAGATCGTCATCACCCATCCATGCGTAAAAAGTCTCACCCCGACGAGCCTGCAAGCCACAGTTGATGGCTTCACTAATACCGGTTCCGGGATCGTCAACGAGGATGGCGCCATATTCCAACGCCAAGGCGCGAGCAACCTTCGCGCGGACGGGAGTGACAACGACAAGGGACAAGCGAACGTCTTGGCGCTGGACTGCTATTGCCTGGAGAGTTTCCGTCAACGTATCGATGCGGTCGCCAAGTGTCGGCAAGACGACAAGAATCTCTGCACCGGACACAAAACACCCTTCATCACGACCCGCGAACCCCCAACGGGAGCCGGCGACAAAAGCCTAGACTCTGTGGCGGGTCGGCGATTGTTCATCAGTGGCCCTGACAAGATTAATTTCACCTATTCCAACGAGAGTCGTGCCTACGTGTCCGAGTTGCCCCAGCAAGAAATAGCACCTATTGCCCGTTCAGCCAGAGTTTTTGTAGCGGGGCATCGAGGGCTGGTGGGTAGTGCCGTCTGGCGGCATCTCAGCGAACAAGGCTTCACAAACCTCATCGGGGTGTCCTCTCGGGAGCTTGATCTGCGCAACCGAGACGCAGTCTTCGATTTTTTTGACAGCACGAGACCCGAGGTGGTTGTGGATGCGGCTGCCCGGGTGGGCGGTATTCACGCCAACAACACGTACCCCGCAGAATTTCTGAGCGACAACTTACTCATGCAGGTCAACGTGATGGACGCCGCCAATCACAACGACGTCGACCGGCTGATTTTTCTCGGGAGCTCATGCATCTACCCGAAGTTTGCGGATCAGCCCATTCGAGAGGACTCTCTTCTGACGGGCGCGCTCGAAGAGACGAATGACGCTTACGCCATTGCCAAGATCACCGGAATCATGCAGGTGCAGGCCTCGCGCCGACAGTACGGTAGGCGGTGGATTAGTGCAATGCCCACCAACCTTTACGGACCCGGCGACAACTTTCATCCCGACAACTCCCACGTCATGCCCGCCCTCATGAGGCGCCTGCACGCGGCCAAGCAAGAAAATGCAGCCGAGGTGGTCATCTGGGGCACCGGCACACCGCGTCGTGAGTTTTTGCACGTGGACGACCTGGCTGCTGCCGTTCTGTTTCTCCTCGAGAATTATGACTCCCCTCTCACGATCAATGTTGGCGTGGGAGAAGATGTGTCAATTCGGGAGCTTGCCGAACTCGTGGCCCAAACGGTTGGCTACCAGGGAAAACTTGTTCAAGATACGTTGAAACCCGATGGCACACCGCGCAAACTTCTTGATGTCTCGCGCATCAACAATCTCGGCTGGAAAGCAAAAATTCCACTAGAACATGGACTTCAGGAGACATACCAATGGTTTCTCAACAACCTGTCCGAGCTCCGGGACAAGTAGATTACTTCTCATGACCGTTGACCTTTCCACCACGCTCGTGGTCATGCCGGCGCTCAATGAAGAAGAATCTATTGCCAAGGTCATCAGGGAAGTTTTTGCTGTTTCTCGCAACCTGACGATTCTGGTGGTGAATGACGGATCCGAGGACGCTACAGCACAGGTGGCAAGGAGCGCGGGCGCGCGCGTGGCCTCCCTGCCTTACAACCTCGGTGTCGGCGGAGCTATGCGGTGCGGTTTTCGGTTTGCCCGCGCCAACGGATTCGACAACGTGGTGCAGGTGGACGCCGACGGGCAGCATGCGCCAGCAGATATTCCACGCTTGATTTCGGCCCTTGCCCAAGCTGACCTGGTGCTCGGTGCGCGTTTTGCTGGGGAAGGCGACTATCAGGCGCGCGGGTTGCGCCGGCTCGCCATGATTGTGCTAGCAAAGGTACTAAGTCGCACAACTCAAACCAGGCTCACAGACACGACGTCGGGTTTTCGCGCCTCCGGTCCCCGGGCCGTGACGCTGTTTGCGCAGCATTACCCGGCAGAATACCTGGGCGATACGGTGGAGTCACTGGTCATTGCAGCGCGAGCCAAGCTCGTGATCCGGCAGATACCTGTTGCCATGCGGGAGCGCTCCGGTGGCACGCCATCGCACAGCCCCCTGAGGGCCACGGCTTACCTAGTTAGGGTCGGGATTGGCATGGTCTTCGCACTAATCCGCCCTAAAATTTCGACTCACGCAGAGGAGCGCAGTCAATGAGTACCCTTCAGTACGTTTTGGGAATTGTGGCCTCGGTGCTCACTTTGGCTCTGGTTGTCGAGATGCTCCGGCGCAGACGGTTGCGCGAGCGGCATGCCATCTGGTGGCTTGTTGCGGGAACCTTTGCATTCGTCATCAGCGTATTCCCGCAATCTCTGGAGTGGGCCGCCGGACTTCTGGGATTCGACGCGCCCATTAACTTGGCATTCTTCGCCAGTCTTGTTCTTCTCTTCTTAGTTGCGCTACAACACAGTGCCGAACTGACCAAGGTCGAAAGTCACAATCGAGACCTTGCTGAACAGCTCGCCCTTCTCGAGATCCGCATTCGTGAGCTTGAGGCTGTAAAGGCTAAGCGGAAATAGTTTGCTCCGCTCGCACTCGCCCTACATGCCGGGAAAGGTAGAGCACGGCAATGATCACGAGTGCGTAGGAGAGTGACCCCACAGCCCAAACCGTGAGGGGAGAAATCGGCATCGCCCACCACCACTCAGCAGTGGCATCGAGGTTGATGAGGGACTCGTCGCCAAGCCCGTGTGTGTAGCGTTTGAGGTTGGTGAACAGGGCCAGCGACCCGGCAGGAATGAGCACGACTCCGAGAATCCACGCTTGCGGTC
>JBIIKT010000166.1:0-3416 GCA_044233055.1 Microbacteriaceae bacterium | reverse complement strand
ACGATGCGCTGTTGGTCGCCGAGAACATAGTCGGCAAACGCGCTCGCCGCCCGCGGGTCTGTTTGGCCGTCGACGGTGATGCCCGCAGCAGACTGCACGCGCGTGATGTTGTCGAGCCTGCTGAGTGCAGCCGCGTAATCGGCGGCCTCCTGCTCCGAAGCTCCCGTGAGAATAATCTCCACCGGCTTTGACTCTTGGCCGTCAAAACGTTCCCGCACAATTTCACTGGAGATGGCCACAGGGTGCGATGCGGGCAGGATGCGTTCGTCGACAAGACCGAACTTGACTCCGGCTCCCAGGCTCATCAGGGCGCCCATGCCCACCGCCGTCACCACGAACACGGGAACTGCCCACCGCATCACCCAGCGCGAGACGTTGTTCCAGCCCCCGGTGTCTTTGGGGGCAAGATTTCGTCGGAGCACCCGGAGTTTGTTCACCCGATCGCCCAGTAGCGCGAGCATGGCGGGCAGGGCTACGAGTGCGCCAAAAACGGCCACCGCGACTACGCCCACTCCGGCGTACGCGAACGAACGCAAGAAGTACTGCGGGAAAATGATCATGGACGCAAGAACTACGGCTACCGTGAGGCCGGAGAAGAACACCGTGCGACCCGCGGTTTCCATAGTCTTTGTGGCCGCATCCTTCACCGCGAGGCCACGTGCACGCTCCTCACGGAATCGATTCACCATCAACAGCGCATAGTCGATGCCGAGTCCGAGTCCGAGCGCGATGATGAGGTTGGCCGAGAATATCGACACGTCGGTGAATCGCGTGGCCACCCAGACAAAGAAGAAACCACCGAGGACGGCCGCGCCGCCGACCAACAGGGGGAGTCCGGCCGAGACAACAGAACCAAAAACAAAGAGCAGCAGAATAATGCAGAGGGGTATGGCAATGCTCTCGGATAGCGCGATGTCTTCGGAGATGCCCTCATTCAAGGCGTTGGCCATCGCGCGAATGCCCGTGTAGTTCAAGTCGACATTTTCGAAAGAGGCACCTGCGGTCTTTTGGATGAGTGACGTTTCTTCTGAGCCCGATGCGGTCTCCTCGTACTGAATCAGAAAATAAGCTGCCTTATCGTCGATGCTCTTCAGCGTTGGCGGGTTGCCCAGGGAGAAGTAGCTACTGACCTCGCGAACACCCTCGATACCCTCGAGCTTGCTGGTGAGTCTCTCGGCCACGGCCTGAGATTCCGGGGAATCAACGCTCGTCGGGAAGTCAGCGATGATGGCCAGATCCACCGGATCGTTGCCGAAGTTTTCCTCCAGGACCACGAACACCTGGCCCGACTCGGAGTCGGGGTCGCTATAGCCGCCGGACTGAAGGCTCGAGAAAGCCTGCAAGCCCCACACGCTGGCCCCGGCGATGAGGGCGATGAAGATAAGAAGCGAAACCAGGGGTTTTGCGAGCACGAGACGGGCGAAGGTTTTCACCCTAATAAACTAACCCCTACGGGAAGCGGTTGCGTCACAGCCGACGAGCACGTGGCCGGTCGAGTTTATCGCGGAGGCGAAAAAATGAGTTTTAATCCGGAGATCATCACCGGTGTGTGTGGCTATATGAATGCCAACCAGGCCGAGAACAATCTCGTCATGGTGCAGTGGCTGGGCGGGTTGCGCGAGGCGACATCGGCCACGATGGTGGGTTTCGACGAGACGGGTGTGGACTTTTCTGTGCGCGTGGGTGACGAAGACACCGCCGTGCGATTGCCGTGGACGCGGGAGATTTCAACGCGCGACGAGGTTCGGGAGCAGTTGTTCAGTCTGCTGGATCGCGCACTCGCGGCATACGAGCCCTAACGAGGGCCACTCGGGGACGTCGGGATAGGCCTGGGGGCTACCGACCCAGCCCACTCACCGCGGCCACGGATTCGCTCAGCGCACGGGCTGCCCGTGCGAGGTCATCTCCCGTGGTCGAGTGGGAGAGACTAAACCGCACTGAGGTGCGCGCTTCGTCCTCACTAAAGCCGCAGGCCATGAGCACGTGGGAGGGATCGTCGCGGCCGGCAGCGCACGCCGAACCGCTGGACACAATCACGCCGCGCCTCTCAAGCTCCAGCAGAATCGCTTCGCCACCAACGCCCGCGAGCGTGAAGGAGGCGATTGACGCGAGTCGGTCCTGCGCCGAACCGGTCAGGCGCGCCTCGGGAACAGTGCTGAGCACGTGGTCGATGAACTCATCGCGAAGCTGGGCTACGCGCGGGCCTTCGGTGTCGCTTTCGGGAAGGAGCTCGAGCGCCGTGGCCAGCGCCACAGCCCAGGCAACGTTCTCCGTGCCGGAACGTCGATCCCCCTCCTGACCGCCCCCGTGCAGCAGGGGCTCGATGGCTAACCCCGAACGCACGTAGACGGCACCGCTGCCCTTTGGTGCCCCAATCTTGTGACCGCTGAAGGTGAGCGCGTCGACACCGAGTTCGCGCACGTCCACCGTCAGCCAGCCGAGAGCTTGGACCGCATCGGTGTGAAACAGTGCCCCGCGTCGGTGGGCCGTCTCCGCCAGTTGACGAATGGGGTGGATGGTTCCCACCTCGTTGTTCGCCATCATCAGGGTGACCAGCGTGGTGTCATCGCGCAGGGCGGCCTCGAGGTCGGCGGGGGAGAGCGAGGCGTCCCGAGCAACATCGAGCCACGTGACCTCAAAACCGTGCACGCGCTCGAGGTACTCGAGCGATGCCAAGACTGCCTCGTGTTCGGTGCGTGCCGAGACGATGTGCTGACCGCGCGGGTTGGCCAGAGCGAGCCCCACGATGGCCATGTTGTCGCCCTCGGTTCCGCCCGACGTAAAGACAATCTCGGCGGCCCGGGCCCCAAGCGCATCGGCGACACGCGACCGGGCATCTGCCAGAGCCGCGGCCGCGTGCTCGCCCAACTCGTGAGTGCTCGAGGCGTTGCCAAACTCGGTGGTGAGAAACGGCCACGCGGCGTTGAGCGCACCGGGGTTGACGGGCGTGGTGGCCGCGTTGTCGAGGTAGAGCGCTGACATGGCCGGGTCTAGCCTTCGGGAGCGAGCACGATATCCAGCCCGAGGTCGAGGGCGCGCGCGCTGTGGGTCAGCGCACCCACGGAAATTGTGTCCACGCCCGTCTCAGCAATGGCGCGCACGGTATCGAGAGTCACGCCCCCGCTGGCCTCGGTGCGCGCGCGACTGCCGATGTGCGCGACGGCTCGGGCAAGATCATCCACCGAGAAGTTGTCGAGCATCACAATGTCGGCACCGCCGGCCAGAACGGCATCAATCTGCTCGAGGCGGTCCACCTCCACCTCAAACGGGATTCCGGCGGCAAGTTCGCCCTTAACGCGTTGCAGTTCGACACTCAGGTTTTTCCCGCCAGCAGCGAGCACGGCCAGGTGGTTGTCTTTGGCCATGAATCCGTGCGACAGGCTGAAACGATGGTTCGTTCCCCCACCGCAGAGCAC
>JBIIKT010000165.1:0-3428 GCA_044233055.1 Microbacteriaceae bacterium | reverse complement strand
GGTCGGCGTCGACCGCGATGGTATGCCCGTGGGCGTGCAGTTGATTGCGGGTCCGGGCGACGAGGCCACACTGTTTCAGCTGGGCCACAGTCTCGAACAAGAGTTCCTGTGGCACCAGCGTCGGCCACCGACTGCTTAAGGCGAACGCTCCGGGGCTGGCACGCGTTGCCCCGGAGCATTCGTTTCGATGGATGAGCTATTTTTTGCCGGACAAGACCGGTTCGGTCACTTCCTCGTTCATGTAGCCATCCTTTTGATCCTGCGCCTTGGCGTAGTCGGGCTGGAAGCGCACATTGGCGTAGTGCGATGCCTTCTCCGTTTCTTCCGCGCGCTTACCCAGTTCGGCGGTATCGCCAAATCCAAGAACGTCGCGAGCCAACTGCGTCAAGGGGCCATCAACCTGGTACTCCGTGCGCTGCATGGTGAGGAGGTTGATGAGGTAGAGCGGGGTTCCATTGAACTTCTCGAACATCTCGTGGCGAGCGCCCCATTCCGTGAGGAATCGCTCGCTGATCTGCCGGAAGATCTTGATGCGGTCACGGGCGCTGATTTCAGAACCACGGAGCGCCTCTTCGAGCTTGGGCCCGATGTACGGGTCATCCAATTCCCGCTTGGTCGGCTGAATGACAACACCCCGGCCGCAGAAATCGATCAGAAGGTTAACCATGTCGTGCTGGTTTTCGAGATAGTGAGCGCGACCAAAATCAATGAAGATGTTGTTCGGCTTGTACAAGCCACCCGGGGTGTGGAATCCCGTTTCCTCGGCCGCAATCATGAAGGCGCGGCACGTCTCGCGGAAACGAATCAACTGAGCCAACTGTGACTGAACCAGAGGGTTTGTTGCCGTACCCAGTGACTGCGTAATCAGGAGGGCCAGGCCAACCATCAGCTCCGCGTGAACAACCTGGCGAACCTGAGTTTCGAGGTGCACCCAGTCGAATTGACGCTGCGGGTACCACTTGGCATGGTCCGGGTTGCCAATGTGCTGAACCTGGTCCCACTTAATGAGAACGTCATCGAAATAGACCATTCCATCGAGTTCGTCACCAATGGTGGCCAGCGGGTGGTCGTAGGGATCGGCGTCGGGCATGGCGCGGGATTCGCGTGCCACAACCGAGATACCCGGCGTTGCCACGGGGACGAGGGCATAGAGCGTCTGCTCCGACGTTTGTCCCGGCCGCCACAGGTTGCCAATCAGAAGGTGATTCACGAACGGAATGGACGTGCCAATGGCCTTCCATCCACGAACGATGACGCCCTCGTCATTCTCTTCGACGACACTCAACATGGGCGTTTCGGCCATCGCGTCGTCACGACCGCGATCATATTGAACGTCGAGGAACATGGGCGAAATGGCGTGATCAAGGCTCGTCACCATGTCCCACTGGCGTTGAATGTTGCCCGTGAGATCACGCTGGCCGTTCTTGAAGATAGAATTTCCCGCCCAGGGTTCCTGATCGTCCACCTGGGTGAACATGACGACATTCATTCCCGCCGGCGGCCGGGTGAAAATGCCGCCCTTGAAGTGCCGGAACATGAAGTCGGCGTAGTTGCGACGGCGCACGACATCTTCTTTCGAACGAGGCAGGAACCAGTGCATCGACTGGCGCTCTCCGTTCTCATCGATAAACGTGCACACGTCCTGGAACTCAGGATTGAGGTGCATATCGTAATACTCGGCGATTGCATGGGCGTAGCCCTTTGTCATGGGGTGGGTGGTGACGTCGTCAATGATTTCGCCGCCCACATAGACTTTGCGACCGTCTCTGAGTGACTCAAGGTATTCTTTTCCGGTTCTCATGTGAACCCTCCTCAACAGTGAACATCGCCCACTCGGGCGCTCTTCACAGAATGACGTGAGGGGCGTTAACGAAAGAGAAACTTGAGCACGACCGCCCAATTCACTCGCAAGGCGCAGGCTAAGGCCGCAAGAGTTTGAAGAGGTCCCGTGTCGCAGCCGACGGCGCCAGGCCTCCTTCGGCCAGTGCCGCTTCGCACCGGCGATAGGAGGCCGACACAGCGTCGGCATCACCTATTGCGTTACTGACGCGCATCAACATGCGCCACGCACGCTCCGAATAGGGATCTCTGATCAGCGATGATTCTGCCAAGTTTTTGGCTTGCTGATAACGCTGAGCATCAAAACAGATTGCGGCACCGGCAAGACTCGCGTTGACCGCTTTTTCCATCAACAACATTCGGCGGTCATCAGACCATGAAGAGTCAATCTTGGGCAGGTAGTCACCCTTCTCGAAAAAAGCCAGCGCACGTTCGAGCATCTGAAGTTTGTCTTCGCCCTGCAGTCGATTCGCTTCGTTCAGCAGGTTGTCACACTGAACAGACTCGCTCGTTATCGAAACGGCGCCGGAAAACGAGAGCACGTCACCCACAAAAGACGGGCCCACACCAGCGGGCATCACCTCGCGAAGGCGGTGTACCGTTTGCCGCAGGTAGGCGCGCGATGAATCGTTCTGCTCTCCTTCAAACAGTGCGTTGAGCGCCTCCGCTCGCGTCACACGGTGATTCGGGGCCGTCGCCAAAAGTGCAACGAGAGCAAGGCTCTTGGCGATGCGCGGCTTGACGATTTCGCCTTCGACCTCGAGGGTGGTCTCGCCAAATTCGCGGAGGAGCACCGACACCCGATTGTGGTTTTCCTCCCCCGAGTGACGACCCATGAGCGAGCGCCCCAGTTCGTGCCACTCGGAGTCCGCATCGGCCTCGATATCAAGACGCCGTGCCAGCACGGCTTCGAAGTCGGCGAGCGCCAGAAGTAGTTGGTGGTGAGAACCCTGCAGCTGGGACGCACTGAGCGCCAGATCAGTGGCCGTATCAGCCGCATCCGAGTGTCCCGACCGCCATTCCGCCTCAGCAAGATAAACAGCTGCGGCGGGGAGCTCAATCATCCTTTGTGCTCCGACCATGCTGTCGACAGCGCGCCGAAGGGACACCAGTGCGAGGTCATCCTCCCCGCCCTCACGGAGGTTGGCGAATCCACGCCACATATCAACCGTCTCGTTGATGAAGTGGTAATTTCTCGAGCTTGCCTCATCAACCTGATCAAGAAGTGCCAGCGCGCGTTCCGTATTGCGTCGCAATCGGAGCTCACACTTCACTTCAACGAGGATGCTGAGCCACTCGAACAGCACCGAACCGCTTGCCCTGATGTGTTGACGACCAATGGCAAGAGTGGTCATGGTTTCGTCCACTCGATGCAGATCAATCATGAGGTCCGGCCCCACAATGCCGTGCAACCAGCACAGTGAGTGGGCGTGATTGTCGGATTGAGCGTAGACGTCGAGTGCTTGAGTCAAACGGCCGGTGGCGCGGAGGAGGCCGATTCTCCACGGGGAAGAAACGGCCGCGGCCCACGGAGATTCGGGTTCCTGAGCCATTTCTTTCAAACGCCCGTGCGCGAAATGAACCCGCAT
>JBIIKT010000164.1:0-3438 GCA_044233055.1 Microbacteriaceae bacterium | reverse complement strand
CATTCGCCTGCACTCGCTGGGCGACATTGATCAGGGCATCGTTCACGTGGTGGGTCCGCAGTTGGGTCTCACCATGCCGGGCATCACCGTGGTGTGTGGCGACTCGCACACCTCCACACACGGCGCTTTTGGCGCCATGGCGTTTGGCATTGGCACCAGCGAGGTTGAGCACGTGCTCGCCACGCAAACCCTGCCGCTTCAGCCGTTCAAAACCATGGCCGTCAACGTGGAGGGCACCCTGCGCCCGGGCGTGGGCGCCAAAGACATTATTTTGGCCGTGATCGCCCAGATCGGCACCAACGGCGGCCAGGGCTACGTGCTCGAATACCGCGGGTCAGCCATTCGCGCGCTCTCCATGGAGGGGCGCATGACCATCTGCAACATGTCGATCGAGGCCGGTGCCCGCGCGGGCATGGTGGCCCCCGACCAAACCACCTACGACTACCTCAAGGGTCGCCCGCACGCACCCACCGGTGCCGACTGGGATTCCGCCGTGGCCTACTGGAACACGCTCGCCACCGACGAGGGCGCCACGTTCGACGCCGAAGTTTTTCTCGACGCCAACGAGCTCGAGCCCTTTGTTACGTGGGGCACCAACCCCGGTCAGGGTGTGTCGCTCAACGGCCTGGTGCCGTCGCCCGCCGAGATCGAAAACTCCGAAGACCGCGAGGCCGCCCAGCGCGCCCTTGAGTACATGGACCTCACCGCAGGTACGCCCATGAAAGACATTGCCGTCGACGCCGTGTTCATGGGCTCGTGCACCAACTCGCGCATCGAAGACCTGCGCCAGTTTGCGAGCATCATCAAGGGCAAGAAGAAGGCCGATGGCGTTCGCGTGATGGTGGTACCGGGATCAGCGCGTGTTCGCTTGGAAGCTGAAGCCGAGGGCATCGACAAGATCGTCGAAGAATTTGGCGCCGAATGGCGATTTGCCGGCTGCTCCATGTGCCTGGGCATGAACCCCGACCAGCTCGAGCCGGGGGAGCGCTGCGCCTCCACCAGCAACCGCAACTTTGAAGGTCGGCAGGGCAAGGGCGGGCGCACACACCTCGTGTCGCCGCTCGTGGCGGCGGCCACCGCCATTCGCGGCACGCTGTCGAGTCCGTCAGACCTGGCAGGTTTCGATACGACTGGTTTCGATACGACCGCTACGCGGTCTACTCAACCCGCGAATGCGGAAGGCGAGGCGTAGACCGTGCAAAAGTTCACCACCGTAACCGGCATCGGCGCCCCACTGCACCGCAGCGCCGTCGATACCGACCAGATCATCCCCGCCGTGTTCTTGAAGCGCGTGACCAAGACGGGTTTTGACGACGCCCTCTTTCACGAGTGGCGCCAGGATCCCGACTTTGTTCTGAATCGGCCCGCGTATCAGGGCGCACGCGTTCTGGTGGCCGGCCACGACTTTGGCACGGGCTCGTCGCGCGAGCACGCCGTGTGGGCCCTGCGCGACTTTGGTTTTGACGTGGTGCTCAGCCCGCGCTTTGCCGACATCTTTCGCGGCAACGCCGGCAAGCAGGGTCTGCTCGCCGCCCAGATCACCGAGCCCGACGCCGAAGCGCTCATGCACCTGCTCGAGGCGGCCCCCGGCACTGAGGTCAGCGTGAACCTCGAGCACCGCACGGTCACCGCGGGCGACCTCGCGTTCGACTTTGAAATCGACGACTACACGCGCTGGCGCCTCATGGAGGGCCTCGACGACATTGGCCTCACCCTGCGCGACGAACAGGCCATCACCGATTTCGAGACCACGCGTCCCGGGTGGATGCCCCTCACACTTCCGGTGCGGCACGCATGAACACGGTAGCTAACGACGCACGCGCCTCGGGCGCCAAGGTGGGCCTCGAAGCCGAGACCATCATTATTCGCGGCGGTCGCCCGCTCACCGGGCGCATCGACGTAAAGGGCGCCAAGAACCTGGTGACCAAAGCCATGGTGGCCGCCATTCTCGGCGACACCCCCAGCACCCTGCGCGATGTGCCCGCCATCAGCGACGTTCAGGTGGTGCGCGGCCTGCTCGAGGTGCACGGCGTAACCGTGACCGACGGCGACCCGGGCGAAATCATTCTCGACCCGAGCCGCGTTTTGTCGGCCCACATGACCGACATCGATGCCCACGCCGGCTCGAGCCGCATCCCCATTCTGTTTTGCGGCCCGCTGCTGCACCGCCTCGGCGAAGCGTTCATTCCCGACCTCGGTGGCTGCCGCATCGGCGATCGCCCCATCGACTTTCACCTCGAGGTGCTGGCCCAGTTTGGCGCCGTGGTGGAGAAGCTTCCCGCGGGAATTCGCCTCTCGGCTCCCTCGCGCCTGCGCGGCACCAAAATCTCGTTGCCCTACCCCAGCGTGGGTGCCACCGAACAGGTGCTGCTCACCTCGGTGCTCGCCGAGGGCAAGACCGAACTCGCGGGTGCCGCCATCGAGCCCGAGATCATGGATCTCATCAACATCCTGCAAAAGATGGGCGCCGTCATCTCGGTCGACACCGATCGCGTGATTCGCATCGAAGGTGTGAGCAAGCTCAAGGGCTACACGCACCGCGCACTGTTCGATCGCAACGAGGCCGCCAGCTGGGCATCCGCCGCACTGGCCACCGAGGGCGACATCTTTGTGGGCGGCGCCAAGCAAGAAGAACTGCTCACTTTTCTCAACATATTCCGCAAGGTGGGTGGCGCGTTCGACATTGCCGACGACGGCATTCGGTTCTACCACCCCGGTGGCGAACTCAAGCCCGTGGTGGTGGAGACCGATGTGCACCCCGGCTTCATGACCGACTGGCAGCAGCCGCTCGTGGTGGCGCTCACCAAAGCGCACGGCGTATCGATTGTTCACGAGACCGTGTATGAGCAACGCTTTGGATTCGTGGAAGCCCTCGTTCACATGGGTGCCAACATTCAGCTGCACTCCGAGTGCCTGGGCGCGAGCCCGTGCCGGTTTGGCCAGCGCAACTTTGTGCACTCGGCCGTGATCTCGGGCCCCACGCCCCTGCACGGCGCCGACGTTGAGATTCCCGACCTGCGCGGCGGCTTCAGCCACCTCATTGCGGCGCTCACCGCCACCGGCACATCGCGCGTCTCCAACGTGGGAATCATCAGCCGCGGCTACGAGAACTTCATCACCAAACTTCAGCAGCTGGGCGCCGACTTCAGTCTCGAGGCGTGACGTTGAGAATCAGTGAGCGGGCAAAGCCCAGCATTTTCTGGATCTACGTGCCGTTGGTGCTACCCATCATGACGTGGCTCGTGAAGTACCGATTCTTCGACAAAACCAAGATTCCCCTCACCGGCCCACTAATAATCTCGCCCAACCACTACTCCAACATCGACCCTGTGGTGATGGGTGTGGCCGTGTGGCACATGGGCCGCAACCCGCGCTTCATGGCCAAGGCCAGCATTCTGCGCGTGCCCGTGCTCGGTTGGTTTCTCAAACTCTCGGGTC
>JBIIKT010000163.1:0-3455 GCA_044233055.1 Microbacteriaceae bacterium | reverse complement strand
TCGGTCCGGCGTCTCGATAATTCGGATTTAGCCGTGGCATTACGACAGGCTGATTCATCGTTTGTCACGGTAACCAACGCCCAGGGCGCGAGCATGACGCTCGCGCCCTTTGGCGCGCGCCTTGTCGATGTGATCATGCCGGATCGCGATGGTCGGCTCGGCAGTTGCGTGCTCGGTTTTGACACTCCAAACGACTACATTTCCCACGTCGACACCTACATGGGCGCCACCATCGGCCGCGTCGCAGGCAGATCCGCGAACGCACGCTTCATCGGTGGCGGCCTCGACCTCACACTCGAACCCAACGACAAAGGCCACACCCTGCACAGTGGCCCGCACGGATCACTCGATCGTGTGACATGGGCAACCGAGTCGATTGCGGATGAGCGGGGTGTGGGAGTGCGCTTCACGTTCCTCAGTGAGAACGGCACAGGCGGTTATCCAGGAAACCTAGACGTCTCGTCGACGTACCTGTTGAGCGACGACAACGTGATCACGTTCGACTATCGTGCGGTGTGCGATCGAGACACCCCCGTGGGGCTCACGCAGCACGCCTATTGGAACCTCTCATCCGGCGGAAAAACGTCGGTGATCGACGACCTGCTCTACATTGACAGTGATCGGCGCTTCGACATGACGCCGGACCTCATCGCCACGGGCGACATGGTTGATGTCGCAGGCACGGGCTTCGACTTTAGAACGCTGCGGGCATTTCGAGACCGGCTGCCAGAAGCCACAGGAGTGCCGTGGCCGGGCATCGACCACACATTCGAACTGCGCCAGCGCGAGTCACGTTCAGCACCGGATTCGGGGCGTGAGGCATGGCAGGAGCGCGCCGCTGCTACGTTGGCTTCGCCCGCCACGGGACGGCGAATGGACATCTTCACGACGCAACCTGCCCTGCAGGTTTATCTCGGATGCCATCTGGATAGTTTCGCGGGGCGCGAGGGGGCGGTCTACGGCCCGGGTCACGGTGTTTGCCTAGAAACCGTTCGCTTTCCCGATACGCCAAGACTTCCGCACCTACCAACAATTGTTCTTGTCGCCGGAGATGAGTACCGGCACCACACCGTCCACCGATTCACGACACACTAGAAACCATCCACTCGAGATTAAAGGGAAAAATGACCAACACCGTCCGCGCCATCGGCGCCACCGCAGAAGCATCGCCCCTCGAGGCCATCGACATCGTTCGCCGCACACCTGAGGCCAATGATGTTCGTATCGCCATCACACACTCCGGCATTTGTCACTCCGACATTCACACGGTCCGCGGCGAGTGGGGCGAGCGTCCCTACCCGGTTGTTCCCGGCCACGAAATCGTGGGCACCGTCCTTGAGGTCGGCCCGGGCGTTACACGGTTCTCCGTGGGCCAGACGGTGGGTGTGGGCGTCATCGTTGACAGCTGTGGAACCTGCCCCGAGTGCGTCGCGCACCTGGAGAACTACTGCACGGGAACGGGCCCGCGTTTTACCTACGCCGACCCCGAACCGCAGATGCCCGGAGCCTTCACCTACGGCGGATACGCACAAGAAATCGTGACGGCCGAGCGTTTTGTTTACCGAATTCCCGAGGGCCTTGACCTGGCCGGCGTGGCTCCGCTGCTGTGCGCGGGCATCACCGTTTTCTCGCCCCTCAAACACTGGGGAGCGGGTCCGGGCAAAACCGTGGCCGTCGCCGGTATTGGCGGACTCGGTCACCTGGCTGTTAAGTTTGCCCACGCGCTGGGCGCCCACACCGTGGCCATTACGTCGAGTGAAGACAAGCGCGATCTGTGCCTCAAGCTCGGCGCGGATGAGGTTCTCGTCTCGTCCGACCCGGCCGCCATGGCCGCTTCGGACTCCCGCTTCGACATCATCATTTCGACGCTGCCGAGCGACCACGACATGAACCCCTACATTTCTCTCCTGACGCTCGACGGCACCTACGTCGTGGTTGGCGCGGTCAACGACCTGACCCGTCCGCTCACGCTGCCCGGCCTCATGATGCGCCGTCGCTCCATTGGTGGCTCAATGATTGGCGGCACGGTGGAGACGCAGGAAATGCTCGATTTCTGTGGCGAGCACGGCATCACGGCCGACGTTGAGGTGATTAAGGCCGATTACGTGAACCAGGCCAATGACCGAGTTGTTGCCGGTGACGTGGCGTTCCGTTTCGTGATCGACGCCACGACCATTTAGGCCAGACAACCGACAGATCGAGAGTTGGGTGCGCGGCCCCAACGAAAAGCCCCCGATTCCTCGGGGGCTTAGCAGTGGCTCCGACGGGCGTCGATCCCGTGACCTCACGATTTTCAGTCGTGCGCTCTACCAACTGAGCTACAGAGCCAGGCGGTTCGCTCCGGGGAGCGACGTCGCCAGATGAAAAACCCTTCCGAAGAAGGGCCCCATCCGCGACCCTGACGGGACTTGAACCCGCGACCTCCGCCGTGACAGGGCGGCGCGCTAACCAACTGCGCTACAGGGCCTTGCGTAGTACCTTTCGGCAACCGAATTGAGTCTACATCCGGACGTGACCCCAACGGGATTCGAACCCGTGCTGCCGCCGTGAAAGGGCGGTGTCCTAGGCCGCTAAACGATGGGGCCGGATGTTTCGTCTCTAACGATTACCGAGTATTCAGCATAGGGGAGACACGCGTATTGGCGCGAATCGGCGGGGGGACTAGACAGCACGCGCCAATCCCACCAAACTCTAAGGAGGCGTTGAAGGTCTCGCGTCTCAATCGGGGAGGTCCCACCATGGCTCGCAAAAAACGTTCTGCAGACGAGCAGATCAAGCGCTTACGCACCTACAACATCGTCGCGGGTGCTGTCCACCTTCTGCAGGGCCTCGCGTTCCTTTTTGTATTGACGCAGATCAGCACCCAGGTGATGTTCCCCGTCACGGTTGACTACATGACCGGCCCTCCCGGGGTCGACCTGCCCACCGAGCGCGTGACCCTGTTTGAGGTCAACCTCGGTTTGGGTGTCGTGGGCTTCCTGTTCCTCTCGGCCTTCTTCCACTTCCTCATTTCTCTGCCGGGCGTGTTTACCCGCTACGCCGCCGGACTCAAGAAGAACCACAACTACTTCCGCTGGACCGAGTACGCACTGAGCTCGTCCGTCATGATTTGGCTCATCGCTCAGCTGACCGGCGCCACCGACGTAGGAGCGCTCTTCGCGATCTTCGCGGTCAACGCCAGCATGATTCTCTTCGGTGCGCTTCAAGAGAAGTACGAGAAGCCGGGCAACAAGAAGTTCCTGCCCTTTATCTTTGGCTCGATGACGGGCATCGTGCCGTGGATCATCATCCTCATTTACACGTTGCAGCCCGGTTCGACCAGCGCGGCTGAGGTTCCCGGATTCGTCATCGGCATCATCGTTTCGCTGTTCGTGTTCTTCAACACCTTCGCGATCAACCAGGTGCTGCAGTATCGCCAGGTTGGCGGATGGCGCGATTACCTTCGCGGTGAGCGC
>JBIIKT010000162.1:0-3459 GCA_044233055.1 Microbacteriaceae bacterium | reverse complement strand
CACACACGACGATTGGTCACACACATTTTTGTGGCGGGCGACGAGCTTCTCGCGAGCGACAGCGTCTTCGGGGTCAAGCAGTCGCTCATCAAGCAGTTCCATCACCAAGCCGGCGACGTGCCTGCACCGGGCGGCCGTGATCTCGGGGGTCACCCGTGGTCTCGCGTGGAGTTCGACATCGTCCTAGCCCCGGATACTCCTGCGGCCTAAGAGCGACGTCTCCTCGGGGCTTCGCACAGTGCTATATTAGGGCTATATAGAAAGTGAGTCTACAATGGCTATTTCGTGCTGCACCGCTCATCCCGTTAGCCAGGCTCACCTGAGCGAAGCGTTGGCTTCGGCCGGAGATGCAATCTCCCCGGCCCACCACGCCAAGAAATCTCCCGCGGCAGGATTTGCCGACACGCTGGTCGTGGGTCGCATCTCCACCGGGAACCCGGCCGCCCCCTCGGCGGAGGCCATGGCCATCTCCGGCGGAAAGATCATCGGCATCGGAACCTTGGCCGACGTGGAGGGTCTCACCAACGCATCCACCAAGACCGTCACACCCGATGGCATCGTCATTCCCGGACTCATCGAGCCGCACATGCACCTGTGGACCTCGCTGCTCAACCTCACGTGGACCGATGTTTCCAAAGAGGCGTGCGACACATTTGACGATGTGGTGAACACCATCAAGCAAACCGCAGCGAAGACACCCGACGGTCAGTGGGTACTCGGAAAGCTTTTTGACCCCAGCCTCTACCCCGGCGAGCCCGACGTCACGCGCACGATTCTGGATCAGGTGTCGCCCAACAATCCCGTCATGGTCATGAACGCGTCGATGCACTACCTGTACGTGAACAGTGCGGCCATGGACATCGCGGGCGTGACGGATCAGACGATGGACCCACCCGGCGGAACCTTTGGTCGAGCCGACGGAAAGCTCACCGGCGTTATTGGTGAGGCCCCGGCCATGATGGTCTTTGCGGGCAAACTCCCCAAGCCCACTCCGGCCGACATTGCTTCGGGAATCACCTCAATTCTTAATGAGTGCGCGCGCCAGGGCGTGACCTCGCTCCGTGAGGCCGCCACGGGAACGCTCGCGGGCGTCTCGGAACTAGCCATGCTGCACCAGTTGAACGGAGCTCAGCGCCTCCCGGTGCGAGTGTCCACTGCACAGTTTGCGATTATGGCGGGCAAGTCCCCCGACGAGGTTGCGGCAACCTGGAAAGAGGCCGGCGTCACTCCCTTCTCCGGTGATGAAATGGTGCGCGCTGACGCGTGGAAGGTTGTCACCGACGGCTCAAACCAGGGTCGGTCGGGCTACTTCATGCAGCCCTATCTCGGCGAAGACCACGGCGGTCACGCCAACTGGACTCCCGAGGGCTTGCGCGGCGCCATCACTCCCGGCCTGCGCGACGGCTGGCAGCTCATGGTGCACACCAATGGCGACGCGGCCGTCGAGTTTGCGCTCACGGCGATGGAAGACCTGCTCCCCGGGTTCGGCACGAACGACCTGCGTCACCGCTTTGAGCACGTCTCTTTCACTACGGACGATCAGCTGACGCGCATGGCGAAGGCCGGCATCAGCCCTAGCTTCCTGATGAACCACGTGTTCTATTGGGGCGCCGCCTTCCGCGACACCATTCTCGGCCCCGAACGCGCCAACCGTCTCGACCGCGTGGCCTCGGCCTACGCCGCCGGACTGCGCCCGAGCCTGCACTCCGACTACAACGTGAGCAAGGTGCACCCGTTGCTGAGCGCCCGTACCGCGGTGCTGCGTCAGCTGCAGGCCGACGGATCGGTGCTCAACCCGGCGGAGTGCGCCACCCCGGAGCAGGCACTCACGGCCATCACCACCGGCGCCGCGTGGCAGATTCACGCTGACGATCGCGGATCGCTCGAGGTGGGCAAGCGCGCCGACTACGCGGTTGTATCTGAAGATCCGTGGACCTCGAACGCCGCTGGCTGGGACAAGATCACCGTCAACGAGACCTACATCGACGGAACGCTCGCCTTTAGCGCTTAGGTTTTCTCGCCCGCGAGACGCGGGATTTGGTCCATGAGTTTGCCCAACAGCACTCTGAGTTGCGCCACCTCATCGTCGCTGAGGTTAGCCAGCAGGACGTCTTCTCCGGCGAGCGAAATCGGCAGCATCCGGTTGTGCATGTCGGCGCCGGCGGGGGTGAGAAACAGATGGCGTGATCCGCGCGGCCCCTCCGTTGATGCGATGAGGCTGCGCGAGATGAGTACGTTCACGGCTTTTGAGACCACGGCCTTATTCATCACAAGAAACTCCGACACGTCGGTGGCGGAACTTCCCGGGCGCACGCCCAGGGCCGAGAGCACGCGCCAGTCGTTTGTGCCCAGCGAGAATTCCCGCCGCAGCAGCATCGACTCCCGCCACACGAGCGCGTTCGACAGCAGTGCGAGCAAGCGCGGAATGAAAGCGTCACTGTCGATAACGTCGTCGAGCGGCCGGGTGATCGCATCGCTGGTGGCATCAGCGGGCGACGGTGTCTCGTCCATCACGCGACCTCCCGTTCGTTGTCGCGTCAACACTACCTCCCAAAAGGCAACCTGTTTACATATAAACAGTTCGGTGATACCGTGGCGTCAACTTAGATAAGTCATCGAGGAGGATGCATCTGATGGCAGGTTCGACATTGGTCAACGACGGGCAGCGCCACAGTGTGGCCGAACTAGAAGATCTGGCGTTCGAGTTACGTTCGAAGCTTCTCTACCTGTGTGGCACATACGAGGGGGCCGTTCATATCGGCGGAGACCTGTCGGTGGCCGACATCCTGACCGCCCTGTATCACTACGGCATGAATGTTGATCCCAACAACATCGCTAACCCCGGTCGCGACCGTTTCATTCTCAGCAAGGGCCACGCTGCGGTGTGCATGTATATCGCCATGGCTATGCGCGGATTCTTCGAATTCGACGACATCGTCAACACATACGGCCAACTCGACAGCGCGTTCGGAATGCACCCGTGCAAGGTGCAGCTCGCCGGCGTCGAGGCATCCACCGGTTCACTCGGTCACGGTCTGCCGATCGGCGTGGGCATGGCCAAGAGCGCTCGGCAGCGCAACGAGTCGCACCGCGTCTTCGTCCTCATGGGCGACGGTGAAACGGGCGAGGGCTCGGTGTGGGAAGGCGCCATGGCGGCCCGCAGCAGCGAGCTCGGAAACCTGGTGGCCATCATCGACCGAAACCGACAACTCATGACCAGCCACGCTGAAGAGCGGGTTGCCCTCGAGCCCTACCCCGAAAAGTGGGCCGCCTTCGGCTGGAACGTCATCATGGCCGACGGTCACGATATGGCCAGTCTCGTTGCAGCTCTCGACGGCCTTCCGCCATCCTCCAGCGACCGCCCGACCGTGATCATCTGCGAGACCATCAAGGGCAAGGGCGTCGACTTCATGGAGCGCAACCTGGCGTGGCACGCCGGCTCGCTCGGCCAGGAAGACC
>JBIIKT010000161.1:0-3477 GCA_044233055.1 Microbacteriaceae bacterium | reverse complement strand
ATTGCCGTCGTCACTCTTGTTGCCTGGTTGTTGTTGGGTGGTTCGCCCACCTCGGCCTTCACCGCTGCTGTTGCCGTCTTGGTTATTGCATGTCCGTGTGCCTTAGGGCTGGCAACTCCCATGGCGCTGATGGTGGGAACGGGTCGCGCCGCTCAGTTGGGAATTGTGGTTTCGGGACCCGAAGTGATTGAACAGTCGGCTCGCATCGATGCCGTCGTGATTGACAAGACGGGAACGCTCACCACGGGTGTTATGACGGTAACCGAGCGCGTGGGCGAGGCGTCGGTCCTGTCGATGGCCGCCGCGGTCGAGGGCGGTTCGGAACACCCGCTCGCACAAGCCATCATTCGTGCCAGCGAAGTGTCGGAAGGCCCGCCCGCGCTGGCATCATCATCAAACTTTACCTCCGTGCCCGGCAAGGGCGTGAGCGCAGACGTTGGCGGAGAGCGCGTCTGGGTGGGCACCCGGGAGTGGATGCGCGAGTGGCAATTGGCCGCCACAACCGATCTCATCGGGCACGCGGATCGCCTCAACGACGCCGGCGCCACCGTGGTCTGTGTGGGTTGGGCGGGGCTCGTCCGCGGCCTCTTGGCTGTGACCGACGACATCAAGCCAGACAGTGCCGAAAGTGTGACGCGGCTAAAGAACATGGGTATGCGCGTCATCCTTCTCACGGGCGACCACGCCGGGGCAGCTTGGGCTGTCGCAGACGCGGTAGGAATCGACGAGGTCGAAGCATCGGCGTCTCCCGAGGGTAAGTATGCGTTCATCGTGGCACTGCAGGCCGACGGCCACACGGTGGCCATGGTGGGTGACGGCGTAAACGATGCCGCGGCGCTGGCTGCCGCCGACATGGGCATTGCGATGGGCACGGGCACCGACCTCGCCCGAGCCGCCAGCGACATCACGCTCCTGCGCCCGACGAGTCCCGCTGTTGCCGACGCCCTCGAGCTTTCTCGCAGCACGCTCGGTACCATTCGCGGAAACCTGGTCTGGGCGTTCGTCTATAACGGTGCGGGCATTCCCTTGGCTGCCGCCGGTCTCCTCAACCCCATGCTGGCCGGAGCGGCCATGGCGTTCTCGAGTATCTTTGTGGTTCTTAATTCGCTGAGACTGAATGCGTTCGGACGACTTCGTTCACGTGGCAGAAAAACAGAATCCCCGAGAAAGAAAGACACCGGGAAAGACGCATCCGACGACTCAGCATTCATTGTGCTCGCTGCCTCCGCGTAGGCTAGGGGCATGGCCTCTGTTGAGAAGCGCTACCCCGATGCGGTGATACGACCGGGAATCCTGCCAGGAATTTTGGGCTCAGTGGCAATTCTGCTCGGCCTCTGGCTGGTGGGTACCGAATGGGAATTCGCTGTCCGGCTCGCCGCTTCCATTCTGGCCGCCATCGTGGTCGTTTTCTGCGTCCAAGCCCGCCAGAGAAAGTACATCGTGCCGGGCATATTGGTGGGGATTATCGTGGTGACCTGGAACCCTGTTTTCAACCTCATCACTCCGCTCACCGCGCTGGGTCAGGGTTGGTTGTTCATCGAAATCCTGGCAGCGGCCATCCTGCTCTGGTCGGGCTTTTCGATCAAGGTCGCTTCACGGTCCTAGCTGCTGGCGCACGCCTGGCTCCAAACGCGCTAGGCTAACGTTACGTAGTCGCACCGATTTGCCCAGTTGCCCGCTCTGTTCAGGAGCGTTGTGCCAGGGGATGGGGGTGGCTCACCAATCACCATCACGTGTCGCACGAAGACAATCTTCTGTGGCGGCCACACAACAGGAGACGCATTGTCACGCAACGGCTCACGCCGCACTACCCTCGATAACTCGGGGCTCATACCTATCCTTGCGCGCAAGGTTCGCGAGGTCGAGACCAAGGCCGTCACCGGAAAAAAGGTAGGCCCCACGAACCGCACCAAGTTTCAGGTGATTGCTTTTCTCGTGCGCGAGGAACGCGCGCGCGTCAAGGGCGACGCGGCCCTCACCGATCAGCAGCGCAACGAACAGCTCAAGCGACTAGACGGGGTGGCCACCATCCTGGCCAAAACGGCGGCCCGCGACACCTCCCTTATTGCTCTTCTTGAGGTGGATCAGGCGGCGAGTCCCGTGGCACAGAAGATGCGACGCGACTGGCTGCTCGAATCGGGCGCCGACGTAGATCCCGACGACCTCATCATTACCACCGAGACGGCAAAGGCGACCGAGGTGTTGTCGCCCGCACTTGCCGAGAAGCAGGTGTTGCCCACCTCGGTGAAGTCCAAGCTGCGCGCCACGCCCTTCATCCAACCCGTGCTCGGCACGGCGGCTGCGCCGGCTCCCGTCGTTCGGCTGTCCAACTGGGAACTCCTGTCACCGCTCTTCAAAGCGTTCGAGCAGGGCGCCGGTGGCGGTTCCGCGTGCATGGATCTGCCCGCACTGCCGAGGTACGACCGGCTCAGCCCCAAGGGGCAAGAACTCATGCCGCACCAGATTCAGTTCATCGAATCGGTTCGCCACGGACACCGCACGTTCCTTCTCGCCGATGAGCCCGGCCTCGGAAAAACCGCGCAGAGCCTCATTGCCGCCTCCGTTGCGGGTGCCTTCCCACTGTTAGCGGTGGTGCCGAACGTTGTGAAAATGAACTGGGCGCGCGAGGTTGAGCGCTGGATCCCCGGCCGTCGCGCCACCGTGATTCACGGCGATGGACAAGACGTGGATGCGTTCGCCGACGTGATCATCGTCAACTACGAGGTACTCGATCGCCACCTCAACTGGATTGCTGAGATGGGATTCAAGGGCATGGTGGTCGACGAGGCCCACTTCATCAAGAACCTCGCCTCGCAGCGCTCAAAGCACGTGCTGGCTCTCGCGGAGCGCATCTGCCAGCGCACCCCCGGCGGAAACCCGCTGCGCATCGCGCTGACAGGAACGCCACTGATCAACGACATCGATGACTTTCGGGCCATCTGGCGCTTCTTGGGATGGCTGGAGGGAGATGTGCCCTCTGCCGCGCTGATGGCCAAGCTTGAGGCAACGGGGCTGACTCCGGCCGACAAGGACTTCTACGCCGAGGCACGCGCTGCGGTTGTCTCGATGGGGATCGTGCGACGTCGCAAGATTGACGTGGCAAAGGATCTTCCCGCAAAGCGCGTGGTCGACCTGCCTGTGGAACTCGACGACGAGTTCGGTGCCGGTATTCGCGAGGCAGAGGCCGAGCTGGGTCGCCGATTAGCGGATCGCTATCGCCGAATGGTGTCTTCGGGAAATGCCACCGGCTCCACTCGCGAACTCATGCGCCTCGTGGCGCAGCAGGAGCTCGACGAGTCGAAGAACGCCAAGACGGGCGAGAACGTGTTCACCATGGTGCGCAAGATCGGCCAGGCAAAGGCGGGTCTTGCGGCGGACTACGCCGCGCAGCTCGCCCGCTCGGTCGGCAAGGTGGTCTTCTTCGCCAAGCACATCGACGTGATGGATCAGGCGGAGCGCGCCTTTACCGCTGCGGGC
>JBIIKT010000160.1:0-3479 GCA_044233055.1 Microbacteriaceae bacterium | reverse complement strand
AGGACGACGGCGAGCGATCTTCCTTTGCGGCCGAGTTGGCGGCATTGGGCGATGCTTACGTTTCTGACGGCTTCGGAGTCGTCCACCGGAAACAGGCCAGCGTCTTCGAGTTGGCGAAAGCACTCCCCAGCGCAGCCGGTTTGTTGATTGAGACAGAGTTGCGCGTTCTCGAACGCCTCACGTCATCACCGGAGCGTCCCTACACCGTTGTCTTGGGTGGCTCAAAGGTGTCCGATAAGTTGGGCGTGATTTCGCACTTGTTGCCGCGGGTCGACACGATTCTTATCGGTGGAGGAATGCTCTACACCTTTCTCGCCGCGCAGGGCTTCGCCGTCGGGTCAAGTTTGCTCGAAGGTGATCAGATTGAGACGTGCCGAACCTATCTCGAACAGGCTCAGCAACTCGGAGTCGCTATCGTCCTTCCTCAGGACATCGTAGTTGCCAGCGGATTCTCCGCTGATGCCGAGCACGTCGTGGTTTCCGCCGACAAGATTGAGTCAACGCCCTTTGGCGCCGCAGGGATTGGCCTGGACATTGGACCAGCAGCAGCGGAGACATTCGCTCAACACATTGCCACGTCGAAGACCGTTTTCTGGAACGGGCCCGCAGGTGTCTTTGAGATGCCCGCGTTTGCCCACGGCACGCGACGGATCGCATCGGCCTTGGCGGATATGAGCGGCTTCTCTGTCGTTGGAGGCGGCGACAGTGCTGCAGCGGTCCGGGCACTCGGTTTTGCGGATAGTGATTTTGGACACATCGCAACAGGCGGCGGAGCAAGCTTGGAGTTTTTGGAAGGTAAGACACTACCCGGCCTGGAGGCACTCGGATGGCAGTAGACAGACTCCCGCTCATCGCGGGCAACTGGAAGATGAACCTGAATCACCTTCAAGCAATCGCATTCACCCAGAAACTGGCGTGGACTCTTCGGGACGCACGTCACGATTACGCCTCGACCGAAGTCGCTCTCTTTCCTCCGTTTACCGACCTACGCAGCATCCAGAATCTCATTGAGGGCGACAAGTTTGACCTGGCATACGGAGGTCAGGATCTGTCGGCGCACGATGCGGGCGCCTACACCGGTGAAGTGAGCGGTGGGTTCCTGCGCTCACTCGGCTCGACCTACGTTCTGGTCGGTCACTCAGAGCGTCGGCAGTACCACGCCGAAACCGATGACATGGTGCGCGCCAAGGTCTCTGCGGCACTCCGAAACGACCTCACTCCGATTATCTGTGTGGGGGAGACCGAAGCGGATCTGGCTCAGTACGGGCCGAGTGCTGTTCCGGTAACCCAGCTAAGCGCCGCGCTGAACGGAGTGAGCCCCGCAGAGATTGTCATCGCCTATGAGCCCGTCTGGGCCATTGGTACCGGCAAGGCGGCTTCGGAGGAGCAAGCCCAGCAGGTGAGCACCGCCCTTCGCGCGACTGTCACCGAGGTGTGGGGCCTCGATAGCGGTGACGCCACCCGCATTCTCTACGGTGGATCCGTGCGGTCGTCGAACATCTCAGCGCTCATGCGTCAGCCCGATGTCGACGGCGCTCTCGTGGGTGGAGCCAGTCTCGATGTGACAGAGTTCTCAAGCATCTGTCGATTCCTTAAGCACGTCGTTTAGTCGGGTAGACTTACGTCAGGCTTTTTCTCTTACGTTCACGAAATCAAGGTTTTGCCATGGAAATTCTTACAATCGCTATTCAGGTCATTCTGGGTATCACGAGTCTTCTCTTGACGCTGCTCATTCTGCTTCACAAAGGGCGCGGTGGTGGTCTTTCAGACATGTTTGGTGGCGGAGTGACGTCGAGCCTGGGTTCTTCCGGCGTCGCTGAACGCAACCTGAACCGAATCACGATTATCCTCGGTCTTGTGTGGATTGTCTGCATAGTTGTTCTGGGCCTGATCACCCGTTTCACCGGAGCCTAGAGGTGGCTGGAGGAAGTGCCATTCGTGGCTCCCGTGTCGGCGCGGGGCCCATGGGCGAACAAGACCACGGTGTTCACGCGGAGCGCATAGCTATCTCCTACTGGGATGCTCTCGGTAATGAAACAGTTCGCTACTACGCGGCCAACCTTCCCGCTGACGAGATTCCTGAGATCATCGACTCGCCGACGTCCGGATTGCCGGCCGGACGCGACCAGAACGCGCCTCCAGAGATGGCCAAGGCAGAGCCGTACAAGACCCACTTGGCATACGTCAAAGAGCGCCGCACACCCGAAGAGGCGCAGCAGATTCTCGACGATGCGCTTCACCAGCTTCGCGTCCGACGCGGCACAGCTAAGACCTAAGCCTGCGGGCTCACCACACAGGTTAGTTCTCGGCCCGGCTCGCACGTCGGTCACAGTACACCCGAGTTTCAATCCGGCCAGAGACAGCGCTGGCTGGTGCAGCAGATACATCAGACTGCCCCAGCGCCAACTCAATAGCTTCCGCCTTGTCGCTGCCGGCAGTTATCAACCACACCCGAGCAGACGAATTGATGGCGTTCAGAGTGAGCGAAAGTCGTTCGGGTGGGAGTTTGGGGGAGTTGCGAACAGGAATGACGACGGCCGAAGACTCGACTTCTTCCCTCCGTCCCGGAAAGAGAGAAGCCACGTGAGCATCTGGCCCAACGCCGAGAAAGACCACATCGAAACTTTGTGCGTCTTGCGTAGCGGACTGAGACTCCGGGGATTCACTGCGCGAAGACCTCACGACACGTCCAGAACTACCGGGCAATAGACCCACCAGCTCTTTGGCGTACGCGTCCGCAGCCTCGTCGAGGGTGAGTCCCGCGTCCGATGTGGGCATGCGATGGATGCGATGGCCATCGAAGGGGAGCACGTCGAGGAATCGGATTTCCGCCTGAGCGTCATTTCTCTCCGCGTCGCCGCCAGCTAGCCAGCGTTCATCACCCCACCACAGGTGAACGCGAGACCAATCCACGCGTTCCTCCCTCGGCGCGTCGCCGTCGGTTGCCCCGAGGTACTCAAGAACGCCAATTCCCACGGAGCCGCCCGTCAGCGCGACGTGTGCACATTCCCTCTGCGCGAGAACATCTACAAGCAGAAGACGGGCATCGCGGGCAACACGCTCAATGACACTTTTTTTGTCGTCACCAACGACGAGTGTGCGAGGGATCACGGCTTAGTCCCTCGGCACGAGAGTGAGCCCGTGGGTCACGACGTCGCCATAGACGACATCCGGGTCCAAACGGCGCAGTTCCTCGGCAAGACAATCGCGCAGCGATCGCCGACTGAGAGAGACATCGTGGGTGGGTTGACCCGGCTGCTCGAGTCGCGCCACCTTCTCGTTTCGTCGTGTGAGGACGATGTCTCCGTCCGCGCGAGTCAGCGCAACGCGATGAATCGAACCGTCATCCGGAACGTGGTGGGTCAACTCAATCGAGACGGCTACGCCCAGTCTCAGCGCGAGCCATGCCGCCAACAACCGACCACTCGGGGAGTTGGCCGACATCGACACAGATACACCGGTGATGGGATCATGCGGAG
>JBIIKT010000159.1:0-3482 GCA_044233055.1 Microbacteriaceae bacterium | reverse complement strand
TGTGATTGTTGACGCATCGATGCCCGCACTGGTGCGTAACGGTGGCAAGCTCTGGGGCGTTGATGGCGGAGAAGACGACACAATCGCCGTCATTCCCGACTCTTCCTACGCAGGCATCTATCAGGCCACTATCGACGACGTTGTTGCCAACGGTCCACTCGACCCGGCCACCATCGGCACCGTTCCCAACGTGGGCCTCATGGCACAGGCTGCCGAAGAGTATGGCAGCCACGACAAGACCTTCGAGATGGCTTCCGCAGGTCGGGTTGACGTACTCAACGCCGCCGGCGACGTGCTCATCACCCACGAGGTAGCCAAAGGCGACATCTGGCGCGGCACGCAGACCAAAGACGTCCCCGTCCGCGACTGGGTCAAGTTGGCCGTGACGCGCGCACGCGCCACCGGATCGCCCGCGGTCTTTTGGCTCGATGAGCGCCGCGCGCACGACGCCCAGATCATCGCGAAGGTGAAGCACTACCTCACCGAACACGACACCTCAGGCCTCACCATCGAGATTATGGAGCCCGCAGCGGCCACCCTCTACTCGCTGGGCCGCATCCGCAAGGGCGAAGAAACCATCTCGGTCACCGGCAATGTGCTGCGTGACTACCTCACCGACCTCTTTCCCATTCTCGAAGTGGGCACGAGCGCCAAGATGCTCTCAATCGTCCCCCTGCTCGCCGGCGGTGGCCTCTTTGAAACGGGCGCCGGTGGCTCGGCTCCCAAGCACGTTCAGCAGCTCGTGGAAGAGAACTTCTTGCGCTGGGACTCCTTGGGTGAGTTCTTTGCGCTGGCTGCATCGCTCGAGCACCTGGCCGTGACGACCAGCAACCCTCGCGCGCAGGTTTTGGCAGACACGCTCGATCGAGCCACGGGAACTTTCCTCGAACAGGACCGCTCGCCCGGTCGCAAGATTGGCATGATCGACAACCGCGGAAGCCACTTTTACCTCGGTCTCTACTGGGCGCAAGAACTTGCGGCGCAGACGGACGACGCAACTTTGGCGGCCACCTTCGCGCCCGTTGCCACAGCTCTTTCGGCCGGCGAGAAACAGATTGTTGCCGAGCTCGCCGCGGTTCAGGGAACACCCGTTGATATCGGCGGTTACTACCGTCCTGACGCTCAGAAGGTCGAAAAAGTCATGCGTCCTTCGGCGAGTTTCAACGCCATCGTTTCGGCTCTCGGCTAACGAGTTAGGCCAGCGAGTCGCGCCAGGCGCGATGCAGTGTGGCGAACTTTCCGGTGCTGGCGATGAGGTCTGCGGGAGAACCGTCTTCGACGATGCGCCCATGCTCCATAACGAGAACGCGGTCGGCGATGGCCACGGTCGACAGACGATGGGCGATGATGATGGCCGTTCGGTCGGCGAGAAGCGTCTGAAGGCCACGTTGAACAAGTCGTTCGCTCGGAATGTCGAGTGAGGCCGTGGCCTCGTCGAGAATGAGCACGGCGGGATCCGCCAAGAACGCTCGCGCGAACGACAGCAACTGGCGTTGACCCGACGAGAGACGCCCACCGCGCTTGTTGACGTCGGTCTCGTAGCCCTCGGGTAACGACAGGATGAACTCGTGTGCTCCCACGGCCCGTGTAGCCGCCTCGATCTGCTCCTGTGTTGCTTCGGGTCGACCAATCCGCAGGTTCTCGCTCACGCTGCCCGAAAAGAGATATGCCTCCTGCGTGACCATCACCACTGCTCGGCGAAGGTCATCTTGCGACACATCGCGCAGATTGATGCCGTCAAGGCTTACCGTGCCCGCGTTCGGGTCGTAAAAGCGGGCGAGAAGCTTTGCCAGGGTTGATTTGCCGGCACCGGTGGTACCCACAAGCGCCACGGTCTGGCCGGCTGGGATGTGCAGGTCGAGGTCGGGCAACACGGGTCGGTCGGCCACATAGCTAAACGAGACATGCGAAACGTCGAGCGCTCCTGCGGCCCCGCCGAGCGGAACCGGCTTGGTTGGCTCCGCAACGGTGGGCTCTTCTTCGAGCACGCCGGAGATTTTCTCGAGGGCGCTCCCCGCGCTCTGCATGCCGTTGTAGAAGTACGCCAGCTCCGCCACGGGGTCGAAGATGCGACGCACGTAGAGCACGGCGGCGAGCAGAACGCCCACCTCCATCTCGCCCTCGAGCACACGAAGCGCGCCGAGCAGAAGAACGATGGCCAACACCACATTGGCGATGAGCTTGAGGCCCGGGTCGAAGATGCCAAAGAGGCCAATCACCCGCTGGTTGGCAAATCGGTAGTTGTCGGCCTCAACACCGTAGGTCGCCTCATTGTGACGTTCACGGCGGAAGGCCTTGACAGCACGAATCCCCGTCATTGTCTCAACAAACTGCACGATGAGCCGGGCCGAGTAAATCCGGGAGGAGCGGAACGCTTTGCGGGAATTGTGCGAGAACCACCAGGCAAACAGAATCAGGGGGACAAAAGAGATGAGGACGGGGAGCATGCTCTGCGGATCGAGAATGATGAGGGCGGTCGCGGTGAAGACCATAAACAGCACGCCGCTCACCAGGTCGTCGAGGCCCGAGTCAAGAAACTCGCGGAGCGTGTCGACGTCGCTCGTCTGACGGGCGATGACGCGCCCCGACGTGTATTTTTCGTGGAACGACATGCTCAGGTTTTGTGTCTGGCGAAACAAGCGAACGCGCAAACTAAAGACGATGCGTTGGCTCAGGCGTGCGGCTGTGCGCAGGTAGCCCGAACGAAAAAGCCCGCCGAGCACGCCGAAGGCGATGTAGGCGCCCGCGATGAGGAGAACCGGTGTCCAGTCTCCCGAGTCGGTGAGGGCCGGTAGCGCCTGATCGATTCCCAGCGCAATCAGGGCCGGCCCGGCGACAGCGCAGAGCGTACCCAGCACGATGAGAATTCCGCTTCCGACGATGTGCCATCGAACGGGTCGCGCCAGTTCTCCCGCAAGCTTCGCGCTGCGGGCCCGGAGGCGCCTGTTTTCTGCGCGCGTGAAGTCGTTGCGCTCTTCACCCGTAACGCCGGTCACACTCACGGCAGGTCCCTCCCGTCGCGCTCATCGTTCTCGGAAGAAATGATGTGTCGGTAGAGAGCCGAATCTTTGAGCAACTCGGCGTGGGTTCCCACGGCCGCGATGCGCCCCTCGTGGAGCACTGCCACGCGGTCGGCCAGCATGACCGTCGACGGGCGATGAGCCACAACGAGCGCCGTGGTGCTGGCGAGCACGCGACGCAGAGCCACCTCGACCTGTTGCTCGGTGGTTACATCGAGTGCCGAGAGCGGATCATCGAGCACGAGCACGGCGGGCTGCATCACGATGGCCCGGGCGAGGGCGAGCCGTTGGCGTTGTCCGCCCGAGAGACTGAGACCCTCCTCGCCAATTTTGGTGTCGATGCCGTCCGGCAGTGAATACACAAAGTCGGCCTGAGCAATCTCGAGGGCCTGCGCGAGAAGCGCCTCGGCGACTGCCCGCTCCTCGTCGCTCGTCGGAGAGGCGAGATCGGGCCGTCCCTGG
>JBIIKT010000233.1:0-3482 GCA_044233055.1 Microbacteriaceae bacterium | reverse complement strand
GTCTGCGCCTTGAATAGCAGCCAAGTAGCCCAAGTAGATAAGGGCTATGGCGGCGGCTCCAGCTTTAACGGGTGTTGTCGATGTCATGATTTTCCTTTAGCAGCACTTCTTGGTTGCGTGAATTTTGTTGTGAATATCTTTGTGATCTGAAGGGTCAATGGCTTCAACCTGTGCCATAAACGCGTCAATGTCAACGCGCTTTCCGCCCAGCCAGGTGCCCAAGACTTTGAGATCTTTGCCCATGGTGCGGGGGTCGACGGTGAAGGGATCTGCTGACAGTTCGCAGAAATCAGCTAGTTTGCCCACCTCAATCGACCCAATTTCTTTGTCACGTCCCAACTGGAATGCAGCGTTAACGGTGTGGGCCTTGATGGCATCATCCAGGCTGATTGCTTGATTGGGGCCGTGAACCTTGCCTGATATGCCTTCCCGGGTGACGGTTGTCTGCCAGTTCAACAAAGGAATGGGAGGTGAAACGGAACCGTCATTATGGAAGCTGACGGAAGCTCCAGAGCGGAACGCATCTCCCACTGCTTGCCACTGTGAACCAATTTCTGACTCGAACATGACTCCGTCAAGAACATCTCCCCAGTACAGGTACTGGAATGGGCTCATGGATAAGCAGACACCCATTTGTGCAGCGCGAGCAAATTGGTCTTTGCGACAGGCGCCCATGTGCTCAATACGCCAGCGGTGGTCAGTTCCCATTAAGCCGTGCTTAGTCAAAGCGCGTTCGTAGGCATCAAGAACGATGTCCATTCCGACGTCACCATTACAGTGGAAAGCCATTTGGAAGCCGCTCGGGGTGATCTTGTCCAAAATCAGATCGAGCTCAGAACGTGTGTAGTTCATCATTCCTTCGCCACCAGGGCCAATGGGAATTCCGGCGTCACGAACTATCTCATTGTCCAAATACGGGAAGGAAACGGCAATAGAACCCACCCATGGTGACCCATCAGCCCATAGTTTGATTCCCTGCTTGCGCAATTTATCCTCTGGCGCTGGGGTTGTGACGGGCTGATCGCAATCTGCCTCGATTGACATGTGATACAGGTTGATGCGAAGTGGCACATCTGGAGTGCTTGCCAAAGCGGTGTAGGCAGGCAGCTGTTGAGCTTGATACGTGTGTTCGCTTGTTGAGGTAATTCCATTTTCAGCCATGAGTTTGTACCACTTGGCAATCGGAACCAGCGGGTGTTGCCCCACAGAAGCCAAAATCTTTGATGCGGCGATGAGAGTTGCCCCAATTTCATAAGAACGACCGTTAGATGTTCCATCTTCATTGCGGCCAAAACGTGAACCGGTTGGATCTGCAGGAGGCTTGTTGTCTGGCCAGCCCAAAAGAGCAATATTTGCTGAGTTGTAATACGCCTCGTGGCCTGAGTTGTCCATCACGATAACGGGGCGGTCAGGAAAGAAGACGTCAAGGTCTGTGTTGGTGAGCTCTGGTGCACCGTGGAGGACGCGGTCAAGACCGTTGAACACCAGAGGGACACCGGCGGGGGCTTCTTTGTTGACCTTGATGAAGTAGTCGGTCACATCTTTGTAGGTGGGGAAACCAACGTAGGGAGCAATCCAGTGGGCGGGGTCTTGTGTAACAAGCCCAGAGAGAGCGGGGTGATTGTGAGGGTCGATCAGGCCAGGCATCAACACCGTGGAACCTAAGTCCTTGACGGTGACCCCACTGTAACTTTCCTGAAGATCAGCGAGTGCGCCCACAGCGGCAATGGTTCCTGCCGCCGAATCTATAGCCACAGCTTCTGCACGAGGATTTTTCGGATCCATCGTGATAACTGATGATGCGGTAACAATGAGATCTACGGACACGAAACAACTCCAATGGTTTTTAGACCGACAAACTTTTCTTCTACAGCAACCACTACAGACTAGGTGTGTTTCTGAATTGCGTCTAACAAAAAACAAAGATTATTTAAACAGATTCCCGAGTACGTAACTCAATTTCCTGAGCGGAGGGCCGGACAGCAGGACTGAACTAACACCTATGTTTGATCCGCTACACCCCGGAGATTTTATCTCAGAGGTGTATCTGAAGCACTCTGGGCGGAGTGCCAAAATCTTGACCTGACGAGCTTGGAACCGCTGGTTCTCACCCAGACCTAGTCACTGTGCCGAAACGCTCCCCACGGGGTTCATGCCTGCGCAGCCACCGACCCTGAACAGGTAACCGGCATGCTTGTGCAGTAGCGTGAGAGGCCAAGGAAGCCAATTCGGTGTCCATGAACGGGCACACATGAATTCGCAGCCGACAATACCATCAGAGGCGCCGACCAAAAATCTCCGGACGCTCGGGCTGCTCGGCTTCTCGCTCAAAGGTGATGAGTTGCGTGTCCCCATACATCCCGGGCACTTTGACCGAATTCCGCCTGAACTTCGCTCGCAGATACTGATTGAGGAAGGCTACGGCGACAGGTTCGGAATATCGAACGAGGCGCTTCGTGACCATTTCGAGCACGTGGTGAACAGGGATGAAATCTTTGCTTCTGCCGACATTGTCGTGGTGCCAAAACCCCAGCACGATGACCTCAGAGCCATGCACGACAAGCAAACCCTCTGGGGTTGGCCGCACTGTGTGCAAGACGAAACACTCACCGAGATTGCAATCGAGAAGAGGCTCACCCTGATCGCCTTTGAAGCGATGAATCACTGGAATACGGATGGTTCATTCAGCCTGCACGTGTTTCACGCCAACAATGAGCTCGCAGGGTACTGCTCGGTGTTGCATGCGTTGCAATTGCAGGGAATCACCGGCGACTACGGCCAACGGCTCACCGCAACCGTAATCGGTTTTGGCGCGACAGCTCGAGGCGCCATTACCGCACTCAATGCCCACGGAATCTCGGTCGTGCGCGTGCTCACCAACCGGGCGGTTGCCGCGGTGGCGTCACCGATTCACTCGGTTGAGATTATTCAATTTGATCACGTCGAGGGCCCATACCTGAGTGAGGTCATCACCGACGACGGTCGCGTGCCAATTGCCTCACTGCTTGCCGAAAGTGATCTTGTGGTCAATTGCACACTGCAAAACCCGAACGACCCCATGTTTTTTCTGCACGAGAACGATCTTGATTTGTTTCGTGCGGGCAGCCTCATCATCGACGTTTCGTGCGATGAGGCGATGGGGTTTTCCTGGGCGAAGCCGACCTCTTTTGCGCATCCCACCGTGGCGCTCGGTCACGGGGTCACGTACTACGCCGTGGACCACAGCCCCTCATACCTGTGGAACTCGGCCACCTGGGAGAACAGTCTCGCGCTGCTGCCCTTCTTGCCAACAGTGATGGCTGGCCCGGCCGAGTGGGGTGCCGACCAGACCATCACTCGCGCCATCGAGATTCGCTACGGCGTGGTTCAGAACGCCGCCATAATCGACTATCAGCATCGTGAACCAACGTATCCGCACCGGCGCATCGGCTAGATCACCCTTTGCTGCACAAAGACTTTTGTTCCGGAAAGCCCGGTAAGCA
>JBIIKT010000158.1:0-3497 GCA_044233055.1 Microbacteriaceae bacterium | reverse complement strand
CGGGGCACGCCACTCGCGCGGAGTGCGTTGCCCACCTGCTCTTCGTTGTTGTAGCGGTGAGCGGAGTCGAGCAACCGATAGCCGGCAGCAATTCCGGAGACCATCGACGCCTCGCCGTCGTCACCGGTGAGCTTGTAGGTACCCAAACCAATCTGGGGCATCACGAGCCCGTCATTGAGTGTGAAGGTGGGGATGCTCATGATCAGACCGTCACGAGCGCGTGAATGTCGCGCCCGCCCAGATTTGTGCGACCGCCGAGGTCAGCAATTTCCATGACGACAGAAATGCCCGCAACGTGCCAGCCGGCGCGCTCAATCAAAGCGACGGACGCACCAATGGTGCCACCCGTTGCCAAGACGTCGTCTAGCACGAGAATCCGCGAACCGGCGGGGAGGGCGTCCGGGCTCACTTCAAAAGCGGCCTCGCCGTACTCCAGCGCGTAGCGTTCCGTGAGGATATCGCCCGGCAACTTGCCCTCTTTACGGATAGGCAGAACTCCCACGCCCGCGTCAATCGCCGCGGCTGCGGCCAGCAAGAAGCCCCGGGCCTCGAGACCGGCGACGGCGTCAAATGAGCCACCAAACGGCTCGATCATGGCATCCACAACTGCCCGAAACGAGGGTCCGTGAGCGAAGACCGGAGTCAAATCACGAAACAGCACTCCCGGCAGGGGGAAGTTGGGAACCGTTTTGAGTCGATCCCGGATCAGGTCTGTTGCGCTGTTCACGAGCTCAGCCTAGCGAGCGCTCCGCGGACAGACGCCGGACTCGCTCCGACACAACAAAACTGGCCCCGGCGATGCGAAGATATGCGGCGATAACAACTAGCCTGTGACTCGTGCGATTTTGTCATGCTCGTTTGCTCGGCCAGACCGACGTTCGCCTCGCCGTCTCCGCTGACTCGGGACTCCTGTTTGTCGACGAAGTCGTGGAGGATGCCCCCGCCACCCTGCAGAGCATGATCGCGAGTGGCGAGCCGGCCGTGAAGAGCGTTCGGTCGCGTCTGGCGGCAGCTCTTGCCTCCGGTGCCTCGACCACACCTCAGTCCGAGATTGAGTTTGCGCCCGCGGTGATTGATGCGCCCACCATTCTCGCCGTGGGGCTCAACTATGCCTCCCACGCCGCGGAACTGGGCTTCGAGGTTGATGAGAACCCCACCGTCTTTGGTCTCCTGCCGGGCTCGGTCTCACCACACTTGGGCACCACCGAGTGGTCACGCGCAATCACCGACGCCGTGGACTACGAGGTTGAGCTGGGAGTCGTGATGGGGCGCGATGCACTCAACGTGAGCGAAGCCGACGCTCTCGACTATGTCTTTGGCTACACCGTGGTGAACGACATCACCGCGCGTGACGTTCAGAATCAGGAAAAGCAGTGGCTGCGTTGCAAATCGTTCGACGGCTTTACGCCGGTGGGTCCCGTGGTGGTCACGAGCGACGAGATTGGCGACCCGCAGAACCTGGCACTCTTGCTGACGGTCAACGGTGCGGTGCGGCAGTCCTCCGTCACCGGCGAAATGCTTTACTCGGTGGCGCAGCTGATCAGCCACCTGTCGCAGGGAAGCACGCTGAAGGCGGGAACACTCATATCGACCGGAACCCCCTCGGGCGCCGGCTTCACCCGCACGCCACAGGTGTTGCTCGCCGACGGCGACGTGGTTGAGGCCACCATTGAAGGAATTGGCACACTGGTCACGCACTGTCGCGCGACAGCCTAGGTGCCCTCAGTACCCTCAGCTTGCCGGCGTCTCCCCCGACAGGCGGTCGGGGGCGAGCTCTCTTTCAACGTCCTCGCGCGTCATCAAACCCGACTCCACCACCAGATCAGCCACGGGACGCCCCGAGTGCAGGGCCTCCTTGGCCAGCGTCGCCGCTTGCTGATACCCGATGAGGGGAATGAGCGCCGTGATCACCCCCACGCTCGTTGACACCATGGCGTCGAGCCGGGCTTCGTTCGCAGTAATTCCGTTGATGCAGTTCACGCGAAGAGTGAGACAGGCCTGCGCCATCCACGCGGTGCTCTGCAGCAGCGAGTAAGCGATAACAGGCTCGAAAGCATTGAGTTGCAGCTGCCCCGCCTCCGCGGCCATCGTTACCGTGACGTCGGCTCCGGCAATCGCAAACGCCACCTGATTGACCACTTCAGGAATCACGGGATTCACCTTGCCCGGCATGATCGACGATCCCGCCTGCCGCGCGGGCAGATTGATTTCGCCGAAGCCCGCTTGCGGACCAGACGACAGAAGTCGGAGGTCGTTGCAGATCTTTGAGAGCTTGATGGCGGAGCGCTTGAGGGCGGCACTAAACGTCATGAACACCCCCACATCGCTCGTGGCTTCGATGAGATCCGGTGCTGACACAATCGGGAATTCGGTGATCTCGGCGAGGTGTCTGACCACGGCCGCGCGGTAACGGGGATCCGCGGTGATGCCCGTGCCGATCGCGGTAGCGCCCATGTTCACCTCGGACAGCAGGGGAACCGTCTCGGTGAGGCGCTCAATGTCTTCGCCCAGGGTCGTGGCAAAGCCGTGAAACTCCTGTCCCAGGGTCATGGGCACCGCGTCCTGCAACTGCGTGCGGCCCACTTTGAGAATTCCGGCAAACTCGCGTGCCTTCTCGGCGAACGACTGCCGCAGTGCCTCGAGTTCGGTGAGCGCCCGACCCAACGACATGGCCATGGCCATCTTGACCGCGGTGGGATACACATCGTTGGTCGACTGTGACCGATTGACGTCGTCGATGGGGTCCAGGTGGTGGTACTCCCCCTTGGCGTGTCCCATCAGTTCGAGGGCGCGGTTAGCGATGACCTCGTTAGCGTTCATGTTGGTCGACGTGCCCGCGCCACCCTGAATGATTCCCACCACGAATTCCTCGTGCAGTTTGCCGTCGATAATCTCGTGGCACACACGCTCGATAACCTCGGCCTTCTCCGGCTCGATGCTTCCAATCTCGGCGTTGGCTCGCGCCGCCGCGAGCTTGACGCACGCGAGAGCCCTAATCAACTCAGGAAACACCGAGATGGGTCGACGGGCAATCGGAAAGTTCTCGAGCGCCCGGGCGGTGTGCACACCCCAGTAGGCGTCCTGCGGAATGGCGAGCGATCCGAGCGAATCCGACTCGGTGCGTGTGGGCCCCTGATATGCGCCCGGGGTGCTCATGAAGTTCCCCGCGCCATCCGTTGTGTTGAGCGCATCAATGTTGATGGGTCGGGTGTGCAAGGGTGCGTCGGACACGATGGCGGGCTCCTAGCTCAATCGACGAAGCAGTTTCGTGACAAAGCGCGATTTGCGCGATGTGTAGGGCGGGTAGACCAGGCGCAGGGTGTCGGGCGAAAGGGGCTTGCTCAGCACCGCACGCTGATGGCTGAACACGTCGAACGTGCGCTTGCCGTGGTACGCGCCCATGCCGCTGGCGCCCACGCCACCAAATGGCAGTCCGGGCACACTCAAGTGAGCAGCTCCGACATTGATGGCTAGCGCCCCGGAGCTCGTGCGCTCGA
>JBIIKT010000157.1:0-3522 GCA_044233055.1 Microbacteriaceae bacterium | reverse complement strand
GACACCAGGTGGGGGCCTTCCTAACCAACGAGCGCCCGTAGGGCCTCGACAACGAGAGCGTGGTCGTCCTGCTGGGGAACGCCACTGACAATCACCGAACCCACCACAACGTCATTGACAATCAGCGGATAGCCACCACCGGCGGGAGCGAAGTCGACCTCCGACAGCTCGAGGTCATCGAGCGTCTTGCCCTCGGCGGCGAGTCGCTGGCCCACCAAGAAGGTGGGCTCGCCAGTGAGCTCAATGAGGTTTCGCTTGCGACGGATCCAGTTGTCGTTGATGGGTTTCGTTCCCGGAAGTGCCACGTGAAACACTTCGTGGTCACCGAGCTTCACCGAGACGGCCATGGGCCAGCCCTTAGCCCGTGACCGTCGAACAAGGTCTTCGCCCAGCGCTATGGCAGCCTCGTGGTCCATCCCCGTGAGGCGGAGTTGGGCAAACTCGGCTTCGAGATCGGCGACGTCAGCAAGAACAGGAATCTCAGTATTCGGCATGAGGTCAAATCTATCGCGTGAGCATTTGATCGAAGATCTTCAACCTGTCGGTTTGTCTCACGAATTTCTCAGAATTGCTCCCTACGTTGTAGCCATGGGATTTCTTGATCGCCTTTTTGGCACAAATTCAGACGCCGAGTACCGCGAAACAACGAACAGGGTTCGGGAAGCTTCGGCGGCCCGATCAGAAGACGAAGTAGCGGTAGAGCGCTACCGTTACCTTTTGCGAACGGCACCGCCCGAGACCATCGAGAAGGTGCACGAAGAAGCGTTTACGAAATTGAGCCCCGAGCAGCGCAAGATGCTTTTTACTCAGCTCTCTGCCGATGCTCCTCGTGGCGAGGCACCGAAGGCCGACGACGCTCATTCACTGGCTGTATCGGCCACTCGGTCGGAGATGCGCCAGCCCGGCACCATGGAAAAGTCGCTCGGAAACGTGAGTGCGGCTGGTGCAGGTCCGGCAGGCCAAGCCCAGGCCGGTGCGGCCCCCGGTTTCGGATCCATGTTTGGTAGCTCACTTCTGGGAAGCATCGCCGGATACGTGATTGCCTCGACACTGATGAGCGCCTTCCTGCCCTCGTTCGCTGGCGACTCCGGGGCGGCCGACGGCTCGCAGGCAGGCTCCGAAGGCGGAGACGGCAGCGGAGACGCTGGAGCCGGTGGCGGAGATTCGTCTGGAGAATTTGCCTCGGCAGACGGTGGCGGATTTGATGGCGGTGGAATGGCCGATGGTGGATTCGGGGACGCTGGCTTTGGCGACTTCGGCGACTTCGGGTTCTAGCCCGTCCGGGAAGAGGTCTTTTCGGAAAGTCACAGCCCAACGTCTTGCAGCGCGAAGTAGGAGTGACCGGGCCACAACAGTGATTTTCTCTGGTGGGTCTGTGTAAACTTCTGTTTTAGGTGCCCAACCACGTGGTGCGCTTGAAAATGAATTTATCCCGAAGGGCCTTGTTTTTTTGATGCGTAGACTCGGACTCTTAGCCCTCGCCTCCGCCATCGTCGTTGGCGGCATTACCCTGACTCCGATGGCCGCACATGCCGACACGTCAGCGGTTGTTGCCACGGCAAACACCGTTGAAAGCCAAGACTGCCGCAACCCGGCCCACACCACGAATACTTTCAACACGCGGTACATGTTTGATGGCGATGTCATCACGGTTAACTACACCAACTGTAATTCGAACTACGCCCTTGGCTACTCGTCGCCCTACCCCAGCTACGCGATTAACTACGGCAACGTTTGGGTCAACGTGCAGTCAGCTGATGCAGGAGGGCCCACCGGCCCTGTTGCCCCAGTTGGCGGTGCCAACTACTCGGTGCCCGGCTACGATCGAATTTGCATCAAGGTGAGCGCCACTGATCCCGGGGCGGGCGGGTGGGGTTCGGTTGGCTACGGACTTCCGCAATTGACGTCAACCATGAGCAGCGCTGTGACCGGTTTCTACCAAGCCTGGGTGTATGACTTCGGATCGGCCTGTGGTGGTGTTAACGGCTGGGGAGGCAAGCAGGTTGTCTACACTCTGCAGCCGGTAGTACCCACGGTCAGCGCCGCGTTCTCTGCCTCGTCAGTAGCCCCCGGCTCGCCCACTAACTTGGTCATCACCGTGTCGAATACCCAGATTCTGCGCCCGGGCGTCTTCCAGGCCTACACGGCCATGGGCTTCACCCTTGACCTGCCCGCCGGAGCCTCAGTTGGCACGGCATCGGCCAACACCTGTCGCGACGCCTCCGTGTCCGGCACATCCAGTGTCATTCTCTCGGGCGGCTCACTGGGCGGCTCAGGCTATGAAACAGAAGGAACGTGTTCGATTACGGTTCCCGTGACCTTCACCAACGCGGGCTCAGTCGCACTCACGGACGCCAGCATCTCGGCCTCGACCACCAACCGCGGTGCCATGTTCAAGAGTGTCTCCACATCAATCAACGTCACCAGCACACCCCCGAGCCTCAGCCCGTCGACGCAGACTCTTTCTGGCACCGCGGGAGAAGCAGTCACTCCCACGACGGCCTTCACCCCCACGGGCCTGACGGCGCCGATCACTTACTCGGTGAGCCCCGGTCTTCCCGACGGTCTGACATTGAACACCTCGACCGGCGTGATCTCAGGCACACCCACTACTCAGCAGTCGTCACTCACCTACACGATTACCGCGACAAGCGGCGGCTCCTCGGCCACATCCACCGTGAGCATCACGATTGCTGCCGCCGGAGGCGGAGGTGGTTCAGGCGGAAGCGACTCGCGTGGCGCGAGCAGTGGCCTCCCCAACACCGGAACGTCCCTCATGATTATCGGCATCACGCTCGGCTCGGCGCTCATGTTCTACATCGCCGGCCTCTTTGTCTTCCGCGGACGCCGCCAGCTCGGCTTCGCCGCCGTGAACGAGAAGGTCTCGGCCCGCATGCGAGAACTCGACGCCATGCTCACCCGCATGGAAGAAAGCGCCCGTCGTCGCCGAAACCGTCGCCGCGGATAGCTTCTGCCGGCAGCAACTCAGAAGAATTCTCCCCAGAGAACAAGGAACGACATGAACAGACGAACCTCCACACTCGTTTCCGCTGGTGTCGCAGGCGTGCTCGCCCTCTCCGCCTTGGGCGTTGCGCCCGCCCACGCGGTCGAAACAGTCATCTTCAGCGAAGACTTCGAATCGTGCACCAGCGCACAATCAACGCCGTTCGACCCCATCGACGGCGTGGATAACGAGCCGTTTCCTAGCACCGACGGCAACATTGACAGAACATCGACAGCTAAAGCGCTGGCGACGCCCATCAGTGTGCAGCTCTTCATCGGAACACTCTCTTGCGCAGGATGGACCCCGCGCAGCCAAGCCTGGTTGACCGTGAAAGACGGCGGAGCCAATTCTGGCCCCGACTTTCCGAGCGGAACGAAAGCCGTGTGGTTGAACGAAGGCGGCCCGAGTGGTGGCATCACGCGCACCGTCACCGGCCTCTCGGCGGGTAATACTTATCGTGTTTCGGTGAAGGCCTGGACCGATAACGCCGACGGAGCTACCGCACTCGGCGTAAACAT
>JBIIKT010000156.1:0-3526 GCA_044233055.1 Microbacteriaceae bacterium | reverse complement strand
AAACGGGAGGCAAGGCAGTTGCTGCTCGACGAGCCACACCTTTATCGGTCGCCCTGGTCGGTGCCCTTGCGTTCACCGGGTGCAGCGCGGCGAACACGTCTGGGTCAGGTGATCCCGCGCCCAGCGCCACGGAAACCGTAGGCCGGGAGGCAGGCGGGGTCTCGGAGCGCATTCGGGTGTGTGTTCAGAACAATACGGCCCAAAACCTCGAGTACTACTTTGACGAATCCACCATGAACGATCAGCAAGAGTTCATACCTCGTCAGTGGGGAACAATGGGGCCCAGTGCCCTCGCCTGTGGTGCGTCGAAAAACTCGGGATTCCTGGTCAATGTGGTGGACTTTATCTACAAAAACTCTGCGGGCCGGTTGATTCACGTGGAGCTCAACAACAGCAGTGCCCCACTCGTCTTCGCTGTCTACTACCTGCGAAGCGGTGAGCCGCGAGATCTCCTTCGTGTGTCAACCGCCCCTGGCAGCCCCTGGCAGGGAGTCACCGACGGCAAGGTTTTCGACGTCTTGGCGGGAACCGGGCTGAGGACATTCGACAAGATCACGGCCATCCCCATTGATGTAAGGATCTCGGACGCTCCGTAGCGAATTGGTGCCACGCTAGGCTTCACTTCGTGGAATCTGCAGCGCAACGTGGCTTTGCCCAGAAGTACGGACCGTACGCGCTCGTTGCCGGTGGGTCGTATGGCCTTGGTGCCGCGTTCGCTGAAGGGTGTGCCCGGCGCGGCCTCAACCTCGTCATCATGGCGCGAAAAAAGGATGCCCTTGAGGCAACGGCCTCCCGAATCAGAGAAGCCCACGGCGTTGACGTGAAGACCATCGCGGTCGACCTCGCCGACTTCGACGACGTGAAGAAGCGGGTGAGCGCACTCGGTGTCGACATCGGTCTGTTTGTTTATGACGCCGCCTTTGTGCCCATCGGGCCCTTCGCCGACGCCACCGAAGCCGACCTCGCGGCCGCAGCGGCCGTTAATGTGAAGGCACCGCTGTTGTTGACGAAGCTGTTCTCGGGCGCCATGATCCAGCGCGGCCGCGGAGGCATTGTGCTCATGTCGTCGCTGGCCGGCGGACAGGGCAGCCCCAACCTGGCAACCTATGCGGCCACAAAGGCGTTCAACACGATCTTGGCCGAAGGCCTCTGGAAGGAGCTCTCGCCGCGGGGCGTCGACGTGCTGGTGTGCACCGCGGGAGCAATCATGACCCCCGGCTACGAGCAAGCGGAAAGCGCCAAGCCGGCACCCGGAACACTGCCGCCGTACACGGTGGCCGAAACGACGCTGGATGCTCTGGGTAATGGACCGGTTGTGGTGCCCGGTGCCGTGAACAAAATCGGTCGATTCATGATGACCCGGCTACTAAGCAGACGTGCCGCCATCGGTATTATGTCCAAGAACACTGGAGGCTTGTCGTGACTATCTTTTTGGGTCTGATCACCCCGCTCATTGCGTACGCCGTGATCACGGTGCTGCACCTTGTGATTCCCGCGCACCGCGTTAAGGGCTACGTCATCGACGACGCCACGGGCGAGGTGTTGCGCTACCGCATCAACGGCCGCTACGTTCTGCTGGTCAGCATCGCCCTGTGGCTGGTTCTGGGGTTCACCAACCTCGTGCCGTTCACCTGGCTATACGAGACGCGTTGGTGGGGCCTCATCGGTGCCGTCATCATCGGTCTGATCTACGCGCTGGTCGTCGTGCTCAAGTTCCCGCCCGTTCGCTCTTCGTTCCTGGCTGACTTCTGGTTCGGTCGGTCAAAGCAGGCGCAGTACAAGGGGGAATTGCTCGACGCGAAGGTGTGGCTCTACCTGGTGGGTGCGGTGGTCCTGCAGCTGAACGTTCTCTCGTTCGCGGTGTTCCACATCACCACTGTTGACGAGATTAACCCCGGCTTTCTGCTGGCCTGCGGCATGCTCACCTGGTTCTGCTTCGAGTACCTGATCTTCGAGCGCGTGCACCTGTGGACCTATGACTTCATTGCGGAGCGGGTGGGCTTCAAACTCGGCTTCGGATGTCTGGCCTTCTACCCCTACTTCTACACGGTGTCCCTCTGGTTCACGGCCGACCTACCCAACCCGGGCGTACCCACATGGGCCACGGTGATGTGTGGGGTCCTCTTCTTCGGTGGCTGGGTTCTGACTCGCGGCGCCAACATGCAGAAGTTCCGTTTCAAGACCGCTCCCGAGCGCGCCTTCTTCGGCATCGTTCCCGAATCCCTCAGCAACGGAAAGCACACCCTGCTGGTCAACGGATTCTGGGGTGGCAGCCGACACATCAACTACCTCGGCGAGATTCTTCAGGCCGTGGCCATCGCCGCGGCAACGGGTTACTACGGCATCTGGATGATCTGGCTGTACCCGCTCTACTACGTCGCCCTCTTTGTCACCCGCGAGCGCGACGATGAGAAGATTTGCGAGGCCAAGTACGGCGCGCTGTGGGGCAAGTACACCGCCAAGGTCAAGTACCGCATCATCCCCGGTATTTACTAGGGGCGCGCAGCGCCGGAAAGCTCGTTGATTCTTGACAATCGATGATGCCGCGTCAGCCAGAAAACGGCTTGAACTGATCCTGCTCGCATCAGGAATCACTTACCCGGCGACCCACGCAGAAGAGTGGTCAAACTTTCTCAGGGGAACGTCGGATCTTTCCCTCAACGAACTCGATCTTGACAGCTTGAGTTTGAATGAGCTCGCTGTGAATCTTGAGATTCGTGCGCGAGTCGCCATCAGCCCGCAGGAACTTTCAGAGATCAAAACTCTCGCAGGAATCATCGAAAGAATGGGGTCGGAAAGCCGGCAGAGTCAAGAAGAAAGTGGTGCCGCCCAGGGCGGGAAAACTTTCACGCGCTTCGGGAATTGGATTCGTCTCACGTTTTGGGGAATCATGCGCGATATTCCGGGAAGCGAGACTCCCCGACGCATTTCACAGATAAACAAAATTGCGGCGATGCGGAGGGTCAGATTTTTCGATGAGATTCCACGAATCATGGATTCGATATCCGGATTTGGGACAAACGTGAATATGTGGTCTCGGCGAAAGCTTTCTCGCGACGTTCTCCTGTACAAGAAGACTGCCCACTCGAAAGAAGGACCTCCCCTCATAGTTTTTGGTGGAGGAGCAAGACGCCCAATGATGCCGATGGCTGTTTTTCTCGCATCACTTGAGGGCTTCAGCGATTTCGTCATATTTATTCGGCCGCAACTTGGAGGCGGCTATCGAAACGGAATATTGGGTCTTGGTCCCAGCTTGGAGTCCGCCTTCCCGTCACTTCTTGCCATGGTTTCCCATCAGTTGCGCAAAAGATCTTCATCTGAGCTGCCGGTTGTCATGGGTATGAGTGCTGGTGGTCTTCCCGCGTTGATGTTTTCAGACCTGATTGGCGCTCGCAGTGTTCATCTTTTTGGGCCCAATGCAACAGATGACCCCCGTTGGTCAAGTTCTCATCAGCTGCGGGAAACCCTCGATCGGCGAGAGCGCGGCGAGTCCGCTCACGATGTCACTATTTGTTTCGGCGCTGAC
>JBIIKT010000155.1:0-3531 GCA_044233055.1 Microbacteriaceae bacterium | reverse complement strand
CGAGCAAGAAATTCGGGCAGGATGGAGGACATGGCTTCATCCCCTTCGTCTCCGCCCAACAACGCCGCGTCAACTCCGGTGCTCAGCAAGGCTAAATCTGCAGCAGCCCTGACGGCCCTCATTCTGGGTGCTGGTGTGGCAAACATGAACCTGTCGGTGGCCAACGTGGGCCTACCCCAGATCGGTAAGGATCTCGACGCGTCACAGGTGGGCCTCAACCTCGTCGCCGTGGGCTTCTCACTCGGCCTCTCGATTTCGGTGTTGTATCTCGGAGCGCTCGGCGACCGTTTCGGGCGCAAGGGCATGCTGATTCTCGGCCTGTCACTGGGTATTCCGGCGGCGTTTATGTCGTTCTTCGCCACGAGCATCGAGATTCTTGCCATCTCGCGCCTTCTGGGTGGCGTGGCTGCCGGAATGGCCTACCCCACCACCCTGGCCCTGATCACCGCGATCTGGGCGGGTTCTCGGCGCACGACCGCCATCGCTCTGTGGTCTGCGCTGGGCGCCGGACTCTCCGCTCTGTCGCCGTTGATTGCGGGAGCACTATTGATGGTGACCACGTGGAACTGGATGTTCCTGGTGGCCGTTCCGTTTGCTGTGGTCGCCATTGTGCTCGTGATTCTCAACGTGCCCGGCAAACTCAACGAGACAACCGAACCGGTCGACAACTGGGGCGGGATATTCTCGGCCGTGTTCTTTGGCGGACTCGTTCTGACCATCAACTTTGTTGCGCTCGACGGTCACCTGATGACCGTGATCTGGATGGCCGTCGTGACGCTCCTCGGCGGGCTTGCCTTCTTCTGGCGCCAGACCAAGGCGCGTTTCCCCCTCTTCGACCTTCGCTTCGCCCGCCGCCCCACGTTTTGGGTGGCGGCCGTGTCGGGCATTATCGTTTTCGGTTCACTCATGGGCGCCATGTTTATCGGGCAGCAGTTTTTGCAGAACGTCTTGGGCTACGACCCGCTGATGGCGGGGACGGCGATTCTGCCCTGCGTTGTGGCCATGATCGCCGTCGCGCCGCTGTCGTCACGTCTCACCAACCAACTCGGATCGCGTGACACCCTGCTCATCGGCTTCGCTCTCTGTTTGCTGGGCTTCACGTCGATGCTCGTGCTGTGGGGCCTCACCACTCCGTACGTGTGGGTGGCACTGAGTTACGCTCTGATTGGTCTTGGAGTGGGTATCGCGGGAACCCCCGCGTCGCATGCCCTCACCAACTCGGTTCCCGTGACCAAAGTGGGAATGGCATCGGGCACCGGTGATCTTCAGCGCGACCTAGGTGGCGCCATCATGCAGTCCATTCTGGGCGCCATTCTCGGTGCCGGCTACGCGCGATCGATAGCGGCCGATATCGCCGCCGAACCGTCCGCGGTGCAACAGCAGATTACGAGCGAAACGTCGGCCGCGCTGGCCAAGTCTTTTGGTAGCGCCACAGATCTGGCCAGTCGCTACCCGCAGTACTCCGAGACCATCATCGCGGCGGCCAGGCAGTCTTTCCTCGATGGGGCCAATGGAGCGTACCTAGTGGGCATTATCGCGATGGTCGGTGGCGCCGCCCTCGTGTGGTTCCTGTTCCCCCGTCGCGACCGCGAACGCGAGATGTATCAACAGTTCGGTACCGACTAGCCTCGGCTGGCCAAGCTGCGCTCCATGATGGGGCATGCTCCTACGCGCACCTCGCCCCTCTCGCCCGTCATCGCGCCTCGTTTGGGCCGCGGTCGTGCTCACGCTCACCACGCTCGCCCACGGTCAACTTGTCAACACCCCGCCAGTTGGGGCTGCACCCTCGGAATGGCAGTGGCCTCTGGAACGCAGTCGTCAACTGAGTCGCGCCTTTGTGGCTCCTGCCACCGAATATGGCGCCGGGCATCGCGGCATCGATTTGCCGGCTTCCTCGGGCGAACGGCTGGTGGCTCCCACCGATGTCCGTGTGGCTTTTGCCGGGAGAGTGGTCGACCGCGATGTGGTGACGCTCGATGCGGATGGCGGATGGCTGGCAACCTTCGACGGCGCTACGTCGCTGGTTGAGGTGGGCTCGATGGTTGAGGCTGGGGAGCCCGTGGCGGTCGTTTCCCCCACGCCTCACTGCGTGTGTGTGCACGTGAGCCTGCGCTATAGCGGTGAGTACGTGAATCCGTTGCTCGCCTGGGGTGAAGTACCTCGGGCCGTTCTGCTGCCCTGGTAGCGGGTCACTAGGCGCGGGGGTGGGCCTGGCGGTAGCTGGCCTCGAGGCGCTCCATGGAGACGTGAGTGTAGATCTGCGTGGTGCCGAGACTGGCGTGACCAAGCAGCTCTTGCACCACCCGGAGGTCGGCGCCGCCATCGAGCAGGTGCGTTGCCGCCGTGTGCCGAAGGGCGTGTGGTCCCGCGGGCCCAGTCCCTGGAACAGAGGCCAGCAGGCCTGCCACAAGCTCGTAGACAGCGCGCGCGCCCAAACGTGCGCCTCGGGCGCCGAGAAAGACGGCGTGGCCGGATCGCTCCGTAACGAGCGCCGGGCGTGCACTCAGGTAAGCCGAAACGGCCCGGGCTGCCGGAACGCCAAAAGGCACCACGCGTTCCCGGTTGCCCTTACCCACCACTGCCGCGGTGTTGCGGGCCAGGTCAACCGCGTCGATGTCTAACGAAACAAGTTCGGAAACGCGCATTCCCGAGGCGTAAAGCAGTTCAACGATTGCGTGATCTCGAAGGTCACCCGGCTCCCCCGACAATGCCCGCTGAGTCAGTGCGTCTAACATCTGCGTCATACCCGCCTCGGTGACCACGCGCGGAAGGCTGCGGTCGGGCTTGGGGCTCTTGAGTCGGACGCCCGCGTCGCCGGGCGTGACCCCGGTTCGTCGCATCCAGGCCGTAAAGGCGCGGGCACTTGCGGCGCGGCGGGCCAGGGTGGTCTGTGACAGCCCGGATTCGGCGCTGTGCCACAGCCAGTCGCGCAGGACGGCCAAGGTGAGCTCGTCGGCATGCTCGACTCCGTGCGTTGCAGCGAAATCATTCAGTTCGGAAACGTCGCTGCCGTATGCCTTGACGGTGTTTGCCGACAGCGAGCGTTCGTGAGCGAGGTAGCTCACGAACGCGTCTTGGCACACGTCAAGGTTCATGCCTCAAGCATGCTGGCGAGCACCGTCGCGCGGATGCTACACACGCGCAGAATGGGCAATTGTGGTCTGGTCACGATCATGGCGATTGAGCCAAGGTTTTTCTCACCCATCCGGTTGCCCGCTCGGAAACGAGGTCAGACATGTTCAAGAGTCCGAGGATCGAAGTTGTTTGCTCGACGGAAAGACCCGAGTCGCGGGCGATTTTCTCTCGTGTGCGCGCCGACCTCTCTGAGAGCGCATCGACAACTCGCACGGCGAAAGGGTGGATGTCCTCGAGCGATACTTCTGTGGGGTGCTGGGGGGAGGAAGGATTCGTAGGGCTCGTCGCCCCTGTGCCCAGCGGACTCACCACGAGTTGGGCCACCTCTTCGGCCGACGTAACACACACGGCGGGCGTTTCCCGAAGCAGCCGGTGGCAACCGGCCGAACTCGCGCT
>JBIIKT010000154.1:0-3565 GCA_044233055.1 Microbacteriaceae bacterium | reverse complement strand
GTGAACGGCACGAACTGCTGAGTCACCCGCACCGGAAGTTGACCGTCGGGGCCGATGAGGGTGAGCACTGAGAGCCCGGTTCCTGCGGCAAAGTCGATAAACAGTGACACCGCCTCATGCGGGCGTTGTTCGGGAGCGAACTGCACGTAAAAGAGATCGTCGGCCACTTCGGCGGCCTCGTATGTGGCTGAGGCCGGCCCGAAGCCTGCCACTCCGGCAACAGTCGACTCGATGCGACCCTCGGCGAACGCGTAAGTGACGCGTGCATCGTGTCCGTGCATGTCGGCGGTAAAAGTCTTGCCGTCGAGCGCCGTCGTGTGCGGTGCGCGGAAGGCATCAAACCCGGGGGCGAGCCCGTCGAGTGGTAACCAGAGGTCGGTGTCGTTGGGGGTCTCAGACATCATTGTCCTTATCTGTTAGGCGTTCATATCTATCGTCTCAGGTCTGGCCTTGCGCCTGAACTGTTTTGGCGGATTTTTCAGTTAGTGCGCGTGATTGCACGTGCATTCATCGGTGCCGCATTTGCCCGAGCCGCAGCAGGCGCATGCGGCGTTATTGCCGTCGGGCAGATCGAGGGCGGGGTTGACGTCAAAGAATCCGTGCGGCTTGAACAGGAACCCGGAGTAGTCGACGGGCATCACGGGCCAGTCCTCGGTGCGCGGAATGTGCGTGGGACCAAACTGGTGCCACAGCACGATGTCTTCGTTGCGAATGGAATCTCCACCGGCAATGTACTCGGGCAAGCCGGCTCCACCGGCGTGCTGGTTGGGGTACATGCCCGCCGGCCAGAGCTCGTTGGGTTCGTACTTGCTCACCCACAGGTGCTGGGTGGCAAAAGCGGCCCGTTTGGCCACGGAGGATTCCGGCTGTGCCATCAGTACCGGGTAGCCCTGAGGAACCAACTGATAGCGGGTAGGTGCCCCGGTGTAGTTCTTGCGATGCCCGCTCGCCACATGCCACGTGCGGAACGCGGCACTGTTGGCCAGGCGACTGCACTCCTTCTCGAGGGTGGTCTCAGAGTAGGTGAACGCATTGCCGTGTGGGTTTTTGGGGCCCATCGGCACGCCCATGACCTCAACCTCTTCGACCGAGTTGTCGAGTCCGTCGATGGCCACGTCGAGTCGGGCCGAGAAAATGTGCTGGTGCACGGGGGCGAAGAGTCCGGGGGCAATCTCGCTGGCGTGCGGGTCGTGGCTGCCGGGAACGCCAGCACCGTTAAACACGATGCCCGTGGCTTTGGCCTCCACCTGAATCGTGCCGTCGAGATACAGGTACCAGAAGAACCCGTAGTCGTAGTTGCCGACGGTGGCGAAGTAGGAGATCACAAAGCGGCGAGACCGGCGCGAGTCGGCGGTGCCGTCGAGGTCGGTGTGCTTCCAGAGCACGCCGAAGTCCTCCTCGTGCATGCACACCGCCTGCCCCACCACCATCGGGTGGCCGTGGTCGTCGGCAGCGACCCCGTCAAAGTAGTGAATTACGCCGAGGCAGTCGCAGCCGAGCGCGAGCGGATTAGAGTTCTTTCCCAGCAGGTACTCGCCCGCATCGAAGTAGCTGATCCAAAAGCGGTTGATGCTTGTGTCGCCGTAGGGCACCACCATTTCGGGAACAGAGGCGCGGTAGAGCACCGAGCGCTCTTCGCCCTTGTCGGTGAACGTCACCTGGTTGAGCACCAGACCCTCGCGCGAATTGAACGAGACGCGGAACTTCCAGTTCTCCCACTCGACGAGCGAGCCGTTGACCGAGAAGCTCGGGCCGTCGGGCTGAGTGATCTCGATGGGACGCAGGGTCTCGCGCGCGGGTCCCACTGTGTCCACGTCGTAGTTGCCCGAGCCGGTGGGCGTGGGCACATCGCCCTCGTCCTGAACGCGCACCACCTCGCCCTTGGTGAGGTCGATGGTAACGAGCAGTCCTTCAACCGGATGCGCCCACGGCGAATCGGTGGGGTTGTTGCGTAGGAAGGTGAGCGAGCGAATCATGCGTCGCCCGATCTCGTCTTCAACGCCAAAGTACCCCGGAGCCAAGGGGGCGCAGAAAATGTCGTCAACGTTGGTAATGCCGCGCCGCGCCACGGCCGCCAGCCACTCGGGGTTTGCCTTGACGAGCGCCTCGACGCGCTCGTACTCCTCAAAGAGGTAGGGCGGTTGGCCGTAGGGGTGTTCGTCACTCTTGACCTTGGTTTGCGACACGATTTTCTCGTCGGTCACCGACACCACAACCTCGTGCGAGATGCCGGTAGCCGTGTCCAGGAGCACATAAAGGATGCTGCGGTCGAACGGCTTGCCCGGCTTCCAGGCCATGGTGGCCTTCTTGTCCGGTTCAACGGGAAGGACGGCAGGAAAGCGCACGGTGTCGTTGATCAGCCCGGCTGCGTCAATGATGCTACGACCGAGAGAAATCTCGGCCTCGGTGAGCGGGTCGAGCGGATGCGCCACCTCGGTGATGCGCGTCACGCGCTTGCCGTGGCGGTGAGTGGCGTCGGCCATGGTTGCTCCTTCGGATCGCGTTCAGAAAAATGCGCGCTCAAAAAGCATAAGCGGGCGTTACTCATTATCTAAGCACTTGCTTAATAGTCTCGGCAACGGGCAATCTCAGCGCCGTTGATTGAGCATGCGACGTGCCGTTGATTGAGCTTGTCGAAATCAGGCAAGAATAGAGAAGGACAATAGGGAGTCACCGTGGACCTCAACCTCACCGGCCGTCGCGTCATCATTACCGGCGGCAGCTCGGGCATTGGCCGAGCGAGTGCCCTGGCGTTTGCCGCCGAGGGTGCGCGTGTGGGAATTGTCAGCAGGGATGTCGACGGCATGACGCGCACGAGTGAACTCGCTGCCGAGCAGGGCTTCGAACTGGCCACCGCCACAGCGGACGTGACGGACGCCGAGGCACTCGAGAGCGCCTTCGCGAGTTTGGCTCAGCAGTTGGGCGGGCTCGATTCCCTCGTTCACTGTGCGGCCATTTCGGGCCCGGTGGGTCGAACCCTGGCCGACGTTTCGGTCGATGAAATTCGCCAGACCATCGACATCAATCTGGTGGGTGCGTTTCTCGTGGCAAGAATTGCCCAACCCCGGCTGGCTCTCGCAACGCTTCCCACGTTCGTCATGATCGGTAGTGACTCGGCCTTCGTGGCCTCGCCCGACATGGTTGTCTACAACGCGTCCAAGGCGGCCATCGTGCACATGGCCCGTTCGCTTGCCGTGGAGTGGGAGTCGGCGGGCATTCGTGTGAACACGGTGAGCCCGTCCATCGTAGATACCCCCATGTCACGGGCCGACCTCGGGATTGGTGACGAAGGCTTTGCCGGAGTCGACTTTCCGGTGCTGAGCGCCGATGATGTGGCACGCGGCGTGCTCTATCTCTCGTCGGCCGCATCCCGCGGGGTGAACGGCCACTCGCTGTTGATGGACTTTGGCTACAGCGCCCGTTCGTCGTTTCCGGCCTAAGACATCACGTCGTCCCACAGTTGCCCCATGGCACTGTTGACTGTGGCGGGGTCCACGCCAGCGAGCCGCTGCAGGACGAGACCATCCAGGGCAGCGAAGGCGTAGCGCGCACGATCCTCGGAGAA
>JBIIKT010000153.1:0-3570 GCA_044233055.1 Microbacteriaceae bacterium | reverse complement strand
CATGGTCACTCACGAGAGGAAGTCTACGTCAGGGCTCCTCCATGCCCGCGCGCCCAGTCCAACAATTAGGGAATAGGTGGGTGCAGGCGTAGCGTTATCCGTTATTGGCTCCCGAGGCACCCCCGGAGTCATCGCCCCCTCGCAAGAAAGCTCGTTTTCGCATGAACACCGTCGCGCCCGCTTCTGCCAATCCCGTCATGACACGGCGGCAGATCACCCTCGTCGTGGTGGGACTGATGGCCGGAATGTTCCTCTCGGCGCTCGACCAGACCGTGGTGAGTACCTCGATGCGCACCATTGCCGACGACCTCGACGGCATGGCGCTTCAGGCCTGGGTGACAACGGCGTACATGATTCTCTCCACAATCTCCACGCCCCTCTACGGCAAGCTCTCCGACATTTTTGGTCGTCGCCTCCTCTTCATCATCGCCATCGTGTTGTTCTTGATCGGTTCGCTGCTCGCCGGAACCGCCCAGACCATGTACGAGCTCGCGGCCTACCGAGCCATCCAGGGGCTGGGTGCGGGTGGTCTCATGGCACTGCCGCTTGCCATCATGGGCGACATGCTCGCGCCCCGAGAACGCGCCAAGTATCAGGGATACTTTCTTGCCGTCTTCGGCATCTCGAGCGTCATCGGGCCACTCATTGGCGGCCTGTTCGCCGGCTCGCCCCAGATTCTTTGGATCGAGGGATGGCGGTGGGTCTTCCTGATCAACCTGCCGATTGGTCTGGTGGCTCTGGCCTTCGTGCTGCGCTTCTTGCACCTTCCCCGACACCCTCACGCCGTGCGCATTGACTGGTGGGGCGCGGCGCTCGTCATCGGCGCGACAACTCCGCTCCTACTCGTGGCCGAACAGGGCCGGGAGTGGGGCTGGCTCTCACCCATTTCGTTGGCATGCTACGGCGCAGGTATTGCCGGGGCCGTAGCGTTTGTGTTCGTCGAGCGCTGGATGGGCGACGATGCCCTGATCCCCATGAAACTCTTTAGGTCGCAGACCTTCTCGATGGCCACCATTTTGGGCATCTTCGTGGGCTTCGGAATGTTCGGTGGCCTGATGATCATCCCCCTCTACGTTCAACTGGTCATGGGCGCCACCCCCACCGAGAGCGGCTTCATGATGCTGCCCATGATCGCCGGCCTCATGATTGCCAGTATTTTTTCGGGACAGATTATGGCGCGAACCGGAAGCTACGCGGCTTTCCCCCGAACCGGCACACTGTTCCTAGCTGGCGGATTCCTCTGGCTCACCTTTATTACCCCCGATAAGCCCTACTGGTTCATCCTTCTGGGAATGTTCGGCATTGGTCTCGGTCTCGGTCAGCTACTGCAGACGCTCACGGTCGCCAGCCAGAACTCGGTCTCGTCGCGCGACATGGGCGTGGCCACGAGCACGTCAACATTCTTTCGGTCGATGGGTGGAACGGCCGGCACGGCAATCCTGTTCTCAGTTCTCTTCTCGCGCATCCCAGAAACACTCAAGGCGGCGTTCGCAAACCCCGCGTCACAGACCAACATCGACGCTGCGTTAGCGGACCCTGCCGTGTTGGCGGACCCGAACAACGCGGCCATCATCGAGATTCTGCAAAATGGCGAAGACAACCCCGCCAGCCTCGTCGACTCGCTCAACGGCAACTCGGCTTTCCTCACGAACGTCGATCCTCGCTTGGCCGAGCCGTTCCTCGTGGGTTTTGCCAACGCGACAGTTACGGTGTACTGGATTGCCTTCGCCGTGGCGGCGACGGCTTTCGCGCTGAGTTGGTTCATGCGCACGCAGCCGCTGCGCGAGAAGTCCGCCATGCAGGAAGCCGCCGACGCGGCCTACCAGGCCGAGCAGGCCGCGGAGGCGATGGGTTCACTGGTTGACCCCGGCCCCGCGATGACGCCGGCAGACCTGGCCGCCGCCGAAGCCCGCGAGGCTAAGCGCCGAAAGGCACGCGCACAAAAGTAGTCTCGTTGTCGGCAAAGCGCGCGCGCATCACCTCGAGGGCCTCGGGATTGCTGTCGACGAGAATGTAGTTGCGGCCGAGCTCGTGGGCCACCGCGCCCGTGGTGCCCGATCCGGCAAAGAAATCGAGCACGGTGTCGCCCGGATTGCTGGACGCCTGCAGAATGCGGCGCAGAATTCCCTCGGGCTTCTGAGTCGGGTATCCGGTCTTCTCATTACCCGTGGGGGAGACGATCGTGTGCCACCACACGTCGGTGGGAAGTTTGCCCCGTTCGGCCTTTTCCGCCGTCACCAAGCCGGGTGCCATGTAGGGTTCACGCTCAATCTCATCAACGTTGAACACGTAGTTATCGGGATCCTTAACGTAAACGAGAATCGTGTCGTGCTTAGCCGGCCACCGGTTGCGCGGCTTAGCCCCGTAGTCGTAGGCCCAAATGATTTCGTTCAAGAAGCTTGCGCGACCAAAGAGAGCATCGAGGAGAACCTTGGCGTAGTGCGCTTCGCGGTAATCAAGGTGAAGGTAGAGCGTTCCGTGCTGTGCCAGCACGCGCCATGCCTCGATGAGGCGAGGCTCGAGGAAAGACCAGTAGTCATCGAACTGGTCGTCGTAGCTCATGAGCGTGGTGCGCACGCGCTCATACGAGTGCCCCGCGAAACCGGTTACGCGCCCCTTGCCCGGAGTTGTCCGGCGAGAAAGTGACGCGGCACGCACCTGTGCCCGGCCGGTGTTGAACGGAGGATCAACGTAGATGAGGTCGATGGTGGCGTCATCAATTGTGGACAGAACAGCGAGGTTGTCACCCTCAATCACGCGCCCAGTCACCACACCCCCATTCTCTCAGAGTGCGCGAGCGCATATGCTCGGAACATGGACATTGACGTTGTTCACCAACCTTCTGCGCACCGTTACATCGTTACGGTGAAGGGACAAGAAGCCGGAGAGGCTTCGTACCTGGAGCGTGACAACGAGCTCCTCATCACGCACACCTTCATCGACCCCGCGTATCGAAACCAAGGGCTCGGAGCTGTTCTTGTTCACCGCGCGATTGACGACATTATTGCTACGAGTGACCGCGTGATTACTTCGGGGTGCTGGTTCGTCACCGCGTGGCTCGAGGCGCATCCCGGTTATGTGGAGACTGCCCGTTCGGGCGGCATCGACGCCGAGTTCGGCAATTCCTGCCGCATCGTTTCGTAGTTTTTGATGGGACGGGCGCCCGGGGCCTAATCTTTGACGCGCTCGGTGAGCCAACTCAGCAGATCGTCGATGACCTGCTCCTTGTTGATCTCGTTGAACATCTCGTGGCGACCCTCGGGATAGACCGTCACCGTGACATCGTTTTGACCGCTGCGTTTGATGTAGTCCTCCGCTAAGAACAGCACGCTCTTTTCGCCGCCCACTGAATCATCGCTGCCGAGAAACATCAGAATGGGTGTCTGTGCCATGTTCTTGGCAGGGCGACCATAGAGCTTGAGCCCATCAACCACGCCGTACAGGGCGAGAACTTTCGCATCGAAGCACCAGGGGTCCGCGGCGAAGTCCGCCCACACCTTCGGGTCGCGGCTCAACCACTCGTGACCCGTTGCGCCGGGTGCAGCAAACTTCTTGTTAAGGTCGCCCGCA
>JBIIKT010000152.1:0-3575 GCA_044233055.1 Microbacteriaceae bacterium | reverse complement strand
TGTTTCTCGGAGTGCGCGCCGCCCACCGCGTGAGCTACATGGTGATTGCCAGTCCGGCCGGCGCGTACTTTGCGCAGGGTGTGGCTCCCGTCAAGATTTGGCTCACCGAAGACTATTCGCGTGCGGGTCGCGGTGGCACGGGTGCCGCCAAATGCGGTGGTAACTATGCGTCGTCGCTGTTGCCGCAGGTTGAGGCCTACGAGAACGGTTGTGCGCAGGTGCTCTTCCTCGATGCCGAGACGGGCACGCACATCGATGAACTCGGTGGCATGAACATCTTCTTTGTGCACAAGAGCGGCAGGCTCATCACGCCGGCGCTCTCGGGAACGATTCTTCCGGGAATCACGCGCGACAGCATCCTCACGCTCGCTCGCGACCGCGGTCTCGAGGTCGAAGAGCGCAACGTGAGTATTCACGAGTGGAAAGACGGCGTGGCCAGCGGCGATGTTACCGAGGTGTTTGCCTGCGGTACGGCCGCCGTCATTACCCCCATCGGCGCTCTGGTGAGCCGTGACTTCACGATCGGCAATGCCGACGCACCCGCCGGAGAACTCACCATGAGCCTGCGCAAGGAGCTCACCGACATTCAGTACGGCCGGTTGCCCGATCGCCACGGCTGGCTCACCCGGCTTGACGCATGACCAACTACCCGGTCACGCAGGCTTCGGGCGCCGATGTGCGCGTGCGCTTCTGCCCGTCGCCCACGGGCACGCCCCACGTGGGACTCATTCGCACGGCGCTGTTCAACTGGGCTTATGCGCGACACACGGGCGGAACCTTCATCTTTCGCATCGAAGACACCGATGAGGCGCGCGACAGCGAAGAGAGCTACGAACAAATCATCGATGCCCTCAACTGGCTGGGGCTCAACTGGGACGAGGGGATTGACGTGGGCGGTCCCCACGAGCCCTACCGCCAGTCGGAGCGCTTCGACATCTATGCCGACGTGGTGGCCAAGTTGGTGGAGACGGGCAAGGTCTACGAGAGCTTCTCGACCGGGGAAGAAATTGAGGCACGCAACCTCGCCGCCGGCCGCGACCCCAAGGTGGGCTACGACAACTTTGATCGCGACCTCACCGACGAGCAGAAGGCCGCCTTCCGCGCTGAGGGGCGCGAGCCGGCACTGCGCCTGCGTGTGCCCGACGAAGACATCACTTTTGACGACCTGGTGCGCGGCGAGATCACGTTTCCGGCCGGATCGTTTCCCGACTTTGTTGTGGTGCGCCCCAACGGGCATCCGCTCTACACGCTCGTGAACCCGGTGGACGATGCCATCATGCGCGTCACCCACGTGCTGCGCGGCGAAGACCTGCTCAGTTCCACGCCGCGACAGATTGCGCTGTATCACGCGCTGATTGATGCGGGTGTGGCCACGCACGTTCCCCGCTTCGGCCACCTGCCCTATGTGATGGGCGAGGGTAACAAGAAACTCTCCAAGCGCGACCCCGAGTCGAACCTGTTTCACCACCGCGACCGCGGGTTCATTCCCGAGGGCTTGCTCAACTACTTGGCCCTTCTTGGTTGGTCACTCACTCACGACCGCGACGTCTTTAGCAAGCAAGAGATGATTGCCGCGTTCGATGTGGTGAACGTCAACCCCAACCCCGCGCGTTTTGACCTCAAGAAGGCCGATGCCATCAACGGCGATCACATCCGCTTGCTCGAGTTGGCCGACTTCACCGATCGCCTGCTGCCGTATCTCTGGGCCGCGGATGTGTTGGGGCAGAACCTCACGGCTGACCAGCAGCGCGTGCTTGAGGCCGTGGCGCCGCTTGTTCAGACGCGCATGAACGTGCTGAGCGAGGCGCCGGGTCTGCTGGCCTCGTTCTTTGTGACGAACGATCAGCTTGAGTTCGCCCCGGATGCCCTCGCTAGCCTCACCGACGATGCCGGTGCGGTCTTGTCAGCCGGCATCGCTTCCCTCGAGGGTGTCTCCGACGCAGACTGGACAACCGAGAACATCCAGGGCGCCCTCAACGCTTCGCTGATTGAGCAGATGGAGCTCAAGCCTCGTGTGGCTTTTGGTCCGCTGCGCGTGGCTCTCTCGGGTGCACGCATCAGTCCGCCGTTGTTCGAATCGATGGAGATTCTCGGCAAGCCGGAGACTCTTGCTCGCCTCACCCGTTTGGCGTCAACGCTCTGAATGTCGCTGGTTGAGTAGCGCCGCAGGCGCGTATCGTTGTCGCTGGTTGAGTAGCGCCGCAGGCGCGTATCGAAACCGTCCGGTTGGCACGACGGCCGGCGCTTGGGGTAGTCTTTACTCTTGGACAAGGCTTCGGTTTTGCCCTTGGGGTATGGTGTAATTGGCAACACGGCTGATTCTGGTTCAGTTGTTCTTGGTTCGAGTCCAGGTACCCCAGCAAGCAAAAACCCCCGCCATTGCGGGGGTTTCGTCGTTTCTTCGCGGGTGTCTGCACAGGCACTTGTCTAGGCGACCTTCCACAGTTTGCCCACTGGACGAGTTTGGTAGCACGGTGGTACCATAGCCTCATGGCCATGACACTTCGACTCACCGAACAGCAGGACGCCACGCTGACGCGCTTGGCGCAAGACCAGGGAATCAGCAAGCAACAGGCTGCTGCCCTCGCCATTGAGGAAGCCATGGAAAACAGGAGCAGAGACGCCAAGTTTGAAGCTGCCTTTGACCGGCTAATGAAGAGGCACTCCGGGCTCCTTGAAGATCTCTCAAAAACCTAGATCTCGAAATGGAGCCACAGGTTTCATATCCCACCTTGGAGCATCTTCTTGTACTTGTTTCGCGGCTTGGTCTTGGCAAGGTTCGCGATATCGGTCTCCTCGAATCCGCAATTCATCGCCCACAGTCGACGGTGTTTGGAAACGACGCTTACCCGGGTCTTTTCCTCAAGGCGGCAGCCCTACTGCACTCGCTGGTCAAGAACCACGCCCTGTTCGACGGCAACAAACGAATCGCGTGGTCGGCCACGTTTGTCTTCCTGGGACTTAACGGCTTCGAGATTATTGTCGAGCGGCAAGCGGGAGTGGAGTTCATGCTCGCCTGCGCGCGAGGAGACCTCGAGCTGGAGCAGATCACCGACTGGCTGAGAGAGCATTCCCAGCCAGTCGCGTAAATCTTTATTCGTAGAAGCGGTACAGGCTCTGCGTAATGACCGCGGGCTTCTCGGCGCCCTCGACCTCAATCACCTGGTCAACGCCCAACTGCACGCCACCGGCAACCTCGGTGATGCTGGCAATGGTGGCACCCATGCGGATCTTGGCCCCGGCCTTGACGGGTGTGATGAAGCGCACCTTGTCGAGACCGTAGTTGACCTTGGTGTCACAGTCGGTCACGTCGAGCAGCTTCGTCCACATCGGAATGGCCAGTGACAGCGTGAGGAAGCCGTGTGCGATGGGGGCACCGAACGGGCCACCCTTCGCGCGCTCAACGTCAACGTGAATCCACTGGTGGTCATCGGTGGCATCGGCAAACGTGTTGATGCGGTCTTGGTCAACGGTGATCCATTCGGAGAAGCCGAGGTCGGCGCCCTCCATGCCGCGGAGTTCGGCAAAGGTAACGGAAGTGGTCATGATTTCTCTTTCTGTTTGTTGGGGTGTGA
>JBIIKT010000151.1:0-3591 GCA_044233055.1 Microbacteriaceae bacterium | reverse complement strand
AAGGTGGAGCTCGCCGAAGACCAGCCACGCCCCGCGACGCGCGGCTCGGGCCAGTAGCGTCGGGTATTGCTCAGTCGTCTTCGGCGACGATGTGCTTGCCGTACTCGATGATGGCAAGTTCACCGGCGAGACGGATGTGTTCCTGGCACGCTGTTCGGGCGCGTGCCGGTTCGCGGTCTACGGCCGCCGCCTGAACAATCTTGCGAAGCTCCTCCATGGAGATTCGCACGCGTTCTTCGTCGACGAAGGCAAAGTGACGAAAGATTCCAATGCGCGAGTGGATGCCCCGCAAGCTCGACGTGAGCACCTCGTTACCCGCGCCATCGAGCAGGAGCGTATAGAAGTGATCCTTTGCCTCACCGCGTGACGCCTCGGTACCGCGCAGGTAGGTGGTTTCCATCTCAGCAATCAGCGCCACGAGTTCCGCTGCCTGCTCGCTGGAGGCACGCTCGGCAAAAAGCTGACCGGCGAGCCCCTCCATGGTGCCGCGCATCTCGTAAAGATCGCGGATGTTGTCTTCGGTCAGCACCGTCACGATGGGTCCCCGATTGGGAAGCATGGTGATCAGGTGTTCAGACTCCAGCTGACGCAGCGCTTCGCGAATGACGGTTCGAGACACACCGTAGTTCTCACAGAGAGTGTTCTCGAGAAGTCGCTGACCGGGGTGCAGCACGTCGTCCAGAATTTCCTGGCGGAGTCGCTCAACAACCTGCTGGCGCAGCGGGGCCGCGCGTTGGGTAATCGTTGTGGGCGCCGTCATGAATTCACTCTATTGGCGAAGTAAGCGAGCGTCCGGGAAGAGCGCCCAGTGCTAGCGCGCGCTCCAGTCGGCGGCCGTGTAGGTCAGCGGGTAGTAATCAACTGTCACACCCAGTTCTGCGGCAGCACGGAACGGGAAGTGGGGATCACGAATGAGTTCGCGCCCCATGAAAATGGCGTCGGCGTGACCGTCGGCCAAGATGGACTCGGCCTGGCTGGCACTCGTAATCTTGCCCACGGCAGCTGCGGCCACGTTTCCCAGTTTGCGAACCGTCTCGGTGAGCGGAACCTGGTATCCGGGTGAGACCGAAATAAAGATGTCGCGAATGAGGCCACCACTCGAGATATCGAAGAAATCAGCGCCACGATCGTGAGCCCAGTGTGCGACCTGTGCAGTGTCTTCGGGCTTCCAGCCGTTGTCTACCCAGTCGGTGGCAGAGAATCGAACGAAGAGCGCGATGCGCTCGGGAACGACCTCGCGGATGCGGTCCACAATCTCGAGGAGCAGTCGGGCGCGATTTTCGAGAGACCCGCCGTACTCGTCTTCACGCTCGTTGCTCAGCGGTGACAGGAAGTTGTGAATGAGGTAGCCGTGCGCAGCGTGAATCTCGATCACGTCGAATCCGGCCTCTACGGCGCGAACGGCGGCCGTGCCAAAGTCATCGATGACCTTGTCGATGCCCGCTTGGTCGAGCACCTCGGGAACGTCTAGGCCGGGGCAGGCAATGGGGGAGGGGCCAACGGGCCGCCAGCCGCCCTCAGAAGCAGGCTTGGTGACACCGGCGGCAGCCGTGAATCCGCGGTAGTCGGAGCCCTTGCGGCCTGAGTGGGCCAGCTGGATGCCGGCAGCGGCACCTTGTTGGTGAACGAGGTCGACGATGCGCTTCCATTGGTCGCGCTGTGCATCGTTCCAGATACCGGTGCACTCCGACGTGATGCGAGCTTCGGGGCTCACGCCCGTAGCCTCTGCGAGGAACAGACCCGCTCCGCCGGCGGCGAGAGATCCTGCGTTCATCAGGTGCCAGTCATTGGGCATGCCATCGTGCTCGAGGCACATGTACTGGCACATGGGCGAAACCCACAGGCGATTGCGAAACGTAACGCCGCGAATGGTCAGCGGTTCAAAAAGCTTGGCCATGATTCTCCCTGAAATGGTGCGATCGGTAGTCACAGCCTAGCGAATATGACCGTAATACAGTCATATGAATTCTGGGCTATGACGGGAAAACTAGACGGAGTCGAGATCGGAGGCCAGCAGTGCCGTGAGCTGGTCGGCCACGGTGTCTGCGTCGTCGCCCTCCACGGTGAGCTCAATCGAGGTCCCGTGTGACACACCGAGCGCGAGAACCGACAGAATGCTTCCGCCGTCGGCCGTGTCGCCATTGGCGGTGGTGATGGTCACGGTGTGACCCGAGGCAACAACCGCCTGAACAAAGAGGCTCGCGGGTCGCGCGTGCAGCCCCACACGGGAGCCGATGGTGACCGTTCTCGTTGCCGGGGACACTAGCCGAACAGTCGTGAGAAGAAACCGCGCTTCTTTGCTCCGGAGTCTGACGCGGTGCCCGCCGCAGCGACCCCGGCGGCAGCCGCGTCGACGCGCTTCAGGTTGCCCGCGTCAAAGTCGGACACGCAGGTTGTCAGAACTGCCGACGCATCGGTGAGCACACTGTTTACGGTGACATGCAGGTACGGCTTACCGGCGAAACGGGCGATGTCTTTCACGTCGAGGTCGTTGGCAAACAGGCAGAAGTCGGCGGCATCGATTGTGGCCTGAGGCATGGCGGTTGATCCGGCGGAGCCCTGCGTTTCAACCGTGATCTCGTGTCCCAGTTTTTTTGCGGCCTGCTCCAGGGCCTCGGCAGCCATGTAGGTGTGGGCAATACCGGTGATGCACGACGTAACGGCCACAATTTTCACAACGTGACTTCCTTCTTGATGATGTCGGCGATCACCTTCGGGGAATCGGCGTCACGCAGCATCTGGCGAAAGTCCTCGTGAACGATCTTGCGGGCGAGTGCCGCCAAGATGTGCAGGTGCGCATCGTCGGATCCTTCGGGGGCGCCGATCAGGAAGATGAGGTGGGCCGGTCCGTCGTGCGCGCCAAAATCAACGCCGCGGGTACTCGTGCCGATGGCCACCGTGGGGTGAGTGACGAAAGCGGAGCGGGCGTGCGGAATTCCGATTCCCCCCGGCAGGCCGGTATTCATTTGGCCCTCGCGCAATCGCACGTCTTCGAGGTAACCCTCGATCTCGGTGACGCGACCGGTGGCGACCATGCGCTCTGCCAGCAAGCGGGTGGCGGCCTCTTTCGTGTCGGCCTCAAGGCCCACGATGACCAACTCTGCTGTGGTGAGTGCGATTTTTCCGGTGGGCATGGGTTACTCCTCGCCTCTGAGTTTACGACCCTCTTGGCCAGTGCTTGAACACCACGTTGCGCGCACGCAATAGGGTCGAACCATGGAACTTCGCGGTTCGGGAATCGGCTCAGGCATTGCGGCTGGCGTTGCATTGCGTATGCCGGAACCTCTCACGCCGGCGTCGGATGCTCCGCGCACAGGTGATGCCGAAACCGAAAAAGGTCTCGTTGGCGAAGCCCTCGGCAGCGTGGCGACGTGGCTGTCTCAGCGCGGAAGTGATGTCGGAGGAGAAGCGCAGGCCGTGCTCGAGGCCCAAGCGCTCATGGCGCGGGACCCCGCAGTCGCGGCTGACATCAACACGCGAATTGAGGCCGGCGCTAACGCCGAGCGCGCGGTCTTTGAGGCTTTCTCCTCGTTTGCGCAGATTCTTGAGGGAATGGGCGGGTACATGGCGGAGCGGGCGGCGGATCTCGCC
>JBIIKT010000150.1:0-3606 GCA_044233055.1 Microbacteriaceae bacterium | reverse complement strand
TTCGGGTCTCGATGATCGTGTTCGGTCTTGTGGTGGCGGTGGGAATCATCGCCGACATCCTGCTCCGCATGTCGTTCTTCGGTCGTGGCCGCGACAACAACAATCCCGTCATCGCCATTTTGGGAATCGTTGCCATCATCGTGGCTCCGCTCGTGGCCATGCTGGTTCAGTTGGCGGTCTCGCGTCAGCGCGAATACCTGGCTGATGCCACGGGCGCCCTCACCACGCGCCACCCCGAGGGACTGGCCAGCGCGTTGCAGAAACTTGGCGAATACGGTGCACCGGTGCGCCGAAAATCGTCGAGCATGGCTCACATGTGGATATCCGACCCCGACAAACCCGGTTTTGCGGCTCGCATGATGTCGACGCACCCGCCGATTGCCGAGCGAATTCAGCGGCTACGTGACATGGGGGGCAAGTTCTAGAGCCTAGGATTTCATTTATGACTCGCGCTCTCACTATTCCCGGCCCCACCTTGGCCGACTTCGAGGCCGCTCGGCCCGTTGTGGCTCAGGTGGCGCAGGTGACTCCCATGGAATCCTCGCGCTTCCTCTCGCGCGTTTTGGGCTCAGAGGTGCTTCTCAAGTGCGAAAACCTGCAGCGCACCGGTAGCTACAAGTTGCGCGGTGCGTACAATCTCATCTCGTCGCTGACCGCCGAAGAGCGTGCCCGCGGCGTCGTGGCCGCATCGGCCGGCAACCACTCGCAGGGTGTGGCGCGTGCCGCCCAAGCCTTGGGCATCAAGGCCACCATCTTCATGCCTGTGGGCGTTGCTCTGCCCAAGTTGCAGGCCACGCAGGACTACGGCGCCGAGGTCGTGTTGGCCGGCAACATCTTTAACGAGGCACTCAAGGCTGCCAAGGATTTCGTTGCCGAAACGGGGGCCGTGTTCATCCCGCCCTTTGACCATCCCAAAGTAGTCACGGGTCAAGGAACCCTTGGCCTTGACATCCTCGATCAGGTGCCGGACGTCGACACCGTCATCGTGCCAATCGGCGGCGGTGGACTCATCTCGGGAGTGGCCAGCGCCATCAAGCAGCGCTCGGCCCTTGAGGGGCGCACCGTGCGCATCATCGGCGTGCAGGCCGAGAACGCCGCTGCGTATCCGCCATCGCTCGCCGCCGGAAAGCCCGTCAAAATTGATGTTCTGCCCACCATCTCCGATGGCATCGCGGTGGCTACGCCCGGCACGCTCAATTTTGAGATCATTCAGGCCACCGTCGATGAGGTCGTGACCGTGAGCGATGACGACACGGCTCGCGCGTTGGTCATGCTGCTTGAGCGGGCGAAGCTTGTTGTTGAACCGGCGGGTGCCGTGGCCGCGGCAGCCATTCTTGCCGGCAAGGTGACGGGTGCCGGTAAAACCGTGGCCATCCTCTCCGGTGGAAACATCGACCCCATGCTTCTCCAGCGCATCGTCGCCCACGGCTTGGCCGCTTCAGAGCGCTACCTCAAGCTGCGCATCATGCTCCCGGACCGTCCGGGTCAACTCGCCCGCACTGCCGAGCTCGTGGCCGAGGCAAACGCCAACGTGGTCGAGGTCGTGCACACGCGTCACGGTAAGTTTCAGATCAACGAGGCCGAGCTTGAGCTGCACATCGAAACGCGCGGATCAGAACACCGGGCGGCCGTCATGAAGAAACTCACCGACGCCGGTTACAAGATTCGCGTCGCAGACGACGTCTAGTCGCCCACAACACGCTGGGTGACGCTCTAGCCCGTGAAGGTTTTGACGTCCTTGATCGTGACCTCAATGTCGCGACCGTTGGGAGCCTTGTAGGTTGTGGTCTCACCCGGCTTCATGCCGATAATGGCGGCACCGAGCGGGCTCGATTCACTGCGCACATCGATGTCGACTCCCTCGGCGATTTCGCGACTGCCCAGAAGGAACTCTTCTTTGTCGCCGGCAACGATGGCCACCACGATGGTTCCGGGTTCAACGATTCCCTTGCTCTTGGGTGCTTCGCCCACCTGAGCCTCTTTCAGGATGTGCTGCAGCGTTCGGATTCGGGCCTCCATCTTGCCCTGCTCCTCTTTGGCAGCGTGATATCCACCGTTTTCCTTGAGGTCACCCTCTTCACGGGCCAACTCGATGCGCTTGGCAATCTCCTCGCGGCCACGCGTGGAGAGGTCGGCGAGTTCGGCACCCAAGCGGTCGTATGCCTCTTGGGTGAGAAAGGGAGTGGTCTGTTCAGCCATAAAGAGAGACTAGGTGAGCCAGCAGGAAGAGACCAAACCGGTAACGGCGGGTGACGTGACGCGCATTGTCACTTCTTCGCTCCGTGTGAGTTCGCTCACCACCGGAAAAGTGACGACTTTCCAGCCCACCACAGCGAAGGATTTGTCGAGAGCCTGAACAGCACACGCGCCCGTGTACCCGGGCGTAATCGATACGTCGAACCTTACGGTGACCTGGTTTTCGTCGAGCACGTAGCCGGTGTCTCGCGCCACGGCTTGTGGCCCCACCGCAATCGGATTCGCCCAGACGAACCAGGCGATGGTCAGCACCCCAATCGCAACAATGAGAATGACGAGCGCACGCCGCCGACCGCGGGGGGACAAAGTGCGCCCGTATCTCTGGTCAATCGATGGTGATGACACTCGTCGCAGCCTCTCTTCTCAGTGCGCGCGCGGTAGACTTGTCCTATTAGGGTAGCCGCCCGGAGCCGAGAGGATTATGAGTGTTCATCGCCGCAGATACCGCCATCAATCCCGACATCGTTACTCCCGGTGTTGTCGGCTTCGCCGCCACTCTTCTGGTGGCGATTGTCACGGTATTCCTCGTCTGGGACATGGTCCGCCGAATTCGTCGCCAGCGTTATCGAGCCGAGATTGAGGCAAAGCTTGATGCTGAGCAGGCCGCTGCGAGCAAGAAGTAGCCCGTCCACCACATGGACGTGATGAGAATCGTGCACCGTGCGGAGAGCTTTCGTGCCTGAACATCACGACCAACCCGGTCTCATCTATGGTCTCTACGCGCGTCGCCTGCGTAAGCAACTAGACCCCGCCCGACTTCCCCATCACATCGGCATGATTGTTGACGGCAATCGGCGCTGGGCCAAGGAGCGCGCTCTGGAAGGCAGCGGCCACGGGCATCGGGCCGGGGCTCGCAAGATTCCCGAGTTCCTCGTGTGGTGCGACGAGCTCGGTATCGGCATGGTCACGCTCTATCTGCTGTCGACAGACAACCTCACGGGGCGCCCACCCGAGGAACTGCGCGAACTCTTTGACATCATCGCCGGCCTCGCCGAAGACCTCGGACAGCAGCGCAACTGGAAGATCAAGCACGTGGGCAGCGCCGACGGCCTTGACTCCGACCTTCTGACGCGCCTCGTCGCCGTGGAACAGGCAACCGCAGAGAACACCGGCCTGCACGTGAACCTGGCCATTGGATACGGCGGACGCGCCGAGATTGCGGATGCCGTGCGCAGCATCATTCGCGAGCACGAGACCGCTGGCGGCACAATCGATGATCTCGCCGAACGGTTGTCGCCTGAGCTGATTGGTGACCACCTGTACACCGGAGGCCTGCCCGACCCTGATCTTGTGATCCGCACGTCCGGCGAGCAACGGCTCAGCGACTTCATGCTCTGGCAGAGTGCCCAC
>JBIIKT010000189.1:0-3070 GCA_044233055.1 Microbacteriaceae bacterium | reverse complement strand
GCCCCTTCGGCAATGGCCTCCCGGGCCTGACCTGGAGTGGTGATGGTTCCCATGCCAATCGTGGCCACTTCACCCCACACCTCTCTCAACTCCGAGAGCGAGCGATTTGCTTCTGGAGTTGTCAGAGTCAACTCAATCACCGTGACGCCGTTCTCAATGAGGACGCCGACGATTTTCGGGAGAGTATCGATTGACGGCGCACGCAGCACGGCCACGAGGCGAGACCTCGCGATGTTCTCAGGAAGGGGGATGCGCTCGAGCACCGGTCAGGAGCCAATCGCCGTTACCCGACGGATGGTCGAGGGATCCGCAAGCATCTCCGGGCGTAGAGTGACTCCGTGGCCGGGCGCCGCGGACGGCGTAATCCGGCCATCGGCTATGACCGGGAATCCCTCGCTCACCTGCCCGTACCATCCGTGATAAAAGCTGCGCGCGACTTCCTGAACATGACCGTTGGGCACGGCGGTGACCAGATGCGTCGCGACCGCGAGAGAAACCGGGCCGGTGCAATCATGAGGGGCCACCGGAACTCCGTATTGGTCGGCGAGGGCCGCCGTGCGCATTGCAGTCGTAATTCCGCCGCTCCATCCGACGTCGATGATGGCGATGTCCATCGCGCGCGCGTCCAGGAGCGGCTTGTAGGAGTTGTACCCAGCGCCAACGTTCTCGCCCAGAGCGATGGGCACGGAAGTTCCTTCTCGGAGAGATGCCAGCGCTTCATATCGATCGGCTCGAATCGGATCCTCCGCCCATGCCAGCCCGTAGGGCTCGAGCGCACGAAGGATTCGTTCGGCGCCCCGCGGCTGCCAGAGCGAGTGAAGCTCGACATAGAGGTCCATTGAGTCGCCGACCTCATCGCGGATCGAATCGAGAACACCGAGCCCAAATTTCAGGTCGGCTCGATGATCACCTCCCGAGGCCTCGGCCGCGAGGTCGAACGGCCAGACCTTCATGCCGCGGTATCCCTCATCGACCAGGTCGCGGGCAAGCCGAGCAGGCTCATGCAAGAATCGCCACAGGTCGTCGTAGCGATCGGCTTTGTCGGCTATCGGAAGGCCCCAGTTGTTGGACGACTGCTGAGCATTTGACCGGACATAATCGTTGCCCGCGCAGGTGTTGTAAATCTCGATCGACTCGACGACGGGGCCACCGAGCAGTTCACGCAACGGTCGACCGCTCTGCTTAGCGAGAAGATCCCAGAGTGCGACGTCGATCGCCGAGTTGCCCCGAACCTCAGTGCCCGATCCCGAGTAGCCAACGTAGCCCGCAAGTAGGCGGCTTACTCGGGCCGGCGAGTGCGGTCCCGGTTGCTGAAGCGCGAACGCGGCAACGTCGTGAATGTAGGCCTCGACGCTGGCCGCGCCGTAGAAGGTCTCGCCAACGCCAACCTGGCCGTCGGCTCCGTGGACGAGGACGAACACCGCATTCGGCTGCAACGGAGAACGCACTGTTTCAAGTGCGGTAATACGATGGCTGGGAGTCTCAGAGTCGTGGTCCGACTGAGATACTGTGCTGCTGATGTTTGTCATGGGCTCCGCAATTTCGTGGACGCTCGTTAGCAAGTGAGTCGAGCGGTATGATTGGTAATACCAGACTATCGTCACAGGACTCACTGCCTCGCGTCAACCTTAGCGACAGCGTCGAGACGGTCGAGGGAAGGATTAGAGATGAAGCTTCCGAAGAGGCCCGGTGCTCTTGTCACGGGCGGCGCGGGTGATATTGGTGGTGCGATCGCACGGGCGCTGGCCGAGGCGGGCCACGACGTGGTCATTCTTGATCCCAGCCCGGTAGTCACAGTGGTGGGGAGTTCCGAGCGGGGATCAATTCTCGGTGTCATCGGCAGCACGACCGACCGAAACGATGTCGTAGCAGCACTGTCGCAGCTCACGACCGTTGATGTTGTGGTGATCTGTGCCGGCACGGTCACTGCTCAACCATTCCTCGATATCGATGATGACGCATGGCGGCGCCAGCTCGACATTAACCTCTACGGAGCGTTCATCGCCGCACAGTTGGGGGCGCGGCGCATGGTGGCCGACGACACCCGGGGAAGGCTCATCTTCGTTAGCTCATGGGTAGCTTCCCGACCGTGGCCTGAAATCGCCGCCTACGCAACCTCAAAAGCAGGACTGGATCAGCTCATGCGCCAAGCTGCCCTCGAGCTTGCCCCGCACGGTATTCGGTCCAATGCGATTGCCCCCGGCATCGTGATGGCGGGACTCGCGAAGGGCCAGTACGAGAACGAGCCGCAGTATGCGGCCCGGGTTGACGAGTCGATCCCGCTCGGGGCACCGCTCTCGGTGGACGATATCGCCGCCGGCGTGGCCTACTTGGCCTCTCCCGGTGCCGGCGCTGTCACGGGGAGTGTCCTTGTGGTCGACGGTGGCAGTTCGCTGTGATTACCTCGCCGATGCATGTGGACGACACCGACATCACACGAAAGTCAGCCAACGTTTAGCCACTTCCCGAGTTGAAGGAATCCTCATGACCGAATTGCGCAGTGCCAACTGGTATGGCGGTGATCACCGCGACGCCTACATTCACCGTGCGTGGATGCGCCGGGGAATGCCCGAAGACGCTTTTGATGGTGCGAAGCCGCAGATTGCGATCGCGAACACCGCGTCTGACCTCACGCCGTGCAACATGCACCTCAATGAGGTCGCCGACGCTGTAAAGCAGGGTGTGTGGGCAGCCGGGGGTGTTCCGTTGAATTTACCTGTGGTTTCGCTCGGCGAGACTCAGGTCAAACCCACGGCGATGCTCTGGCGCAACATGGCCGCGATGGCGATGGAAGAGATGTTCCGCGCCAACCCGATTGATGGGCTCGTTCTGCTCGGGGGGTGCGACAAAACGATTCCGTCGCTGCTCATGGCTGCCGCATCCGTGAACCTGCCCGCGATAGTGGTGCCCGGGGGCCCCATGCTCACGGGCCACTTCAGAGGCGAAGCACTCGGATGCGGCACCGACGTCTGGCGACTCAGTGAAGAAACCCGCGCGGGAGCCATCTCCAACACGCAGTTCCTCGCGTCGGAGCAGTCGATGATCCGCTCCAAGGGACATTGCAACACCA
>JBIIKT010000149.1:0-3637 GCA_044233055.1 Microbacteriaceae bacterium | reverse complement strand
GACTCCGGCCTCCAAGAAGTTGCCCTCGAGGTGGCGGTCACACCTCGGTTCGTGGCAAAGGTCCAAAAGGAGATTGACGAGGCCCTCACCAAATGCGTGGCACAAACCGTGCTGATGCCCACGGGGTGTCCCTTTGGATACGCCACCGAAAATCGCTGGCTGGGTGACGCGTCGTGGTCAATTGTCACCATGCCACGCGTCACTATTGTGCCGGGCGAAAACTCGTGGCTGGCGACGGGCGACGGTGTCGCGCGCATTTCGGGAACGGTTCAGTCCCTATTCGACGGAAGCACCTCGCCCGTTGAGGCGGATCTCGAGTTCGGCTTGGCCGTACCCCTGCGGGTTACGGGTCCAGCGACGTTCGCCTTTTAGCGCTGTGCCGCCCGGCGGCTGTCTTGTTCGGAGAGGCCGCCGAGCATCTCGTTGTAGGACCTCAGGTCGGCGTCATTGTCGCGCTCCGCCTGTCGGTCGAGGCGCTTCGCGATGCGGCCCTCGTCACGACTCCACTGCATCGACAAAATGATGGAGATAATAACGTTCGGTATCTCCCCCACGCTCCAGGCAATGGCTCCTCCGGCCTGTTGGTCAACGAGCGGCGCAGAGCCCCAGGTTCGGCCCATGGCGCCAAACCAGTCGGCCAGCAGCAGGCCTTGGCCCGACATGATGGCGAGACCGAAAAACGCGTGCACGGTCATCGCGGCAAAAAGCTGAACCAACCGAAGCGGGTAGCTGAGGCGACTCGGGCCCGGATCGATGCCGATCAGCGACTGGACGAAAAGATAGCCCGCCAGGAGAAAGTGAATCACCATCCACTCGTGACCGATGTGGTCGGTAATGGCCCAGCGGAAAATGGGCGTGTAATAGAAAATCCAGAGCGACCCGACAAAGTTGATGGTGGCGAAAATTGGATGTGAAATCAGGCGCCCGTAGCGCGAGTGAACCGCCAGCAGAATCCATTCCCGCGACCCTCGGCTGCCGTCGTCGCGCTTGTGAATTGCTCGCATGGCGAGCGTCACCGGGGCTCCGGCCACCAGCAAAATGGGCACCATCATGCCCAGCGCCATGTGAGCGGCCATGTGAGCGGTGAAGAGATAGTGGCCGTAGACCTTGACGCCGCCATTGGTGACGTAGAACAACAGGAGCAGGCCCAGAGTCCACAGCACCGCCCGGTGCCAGGGCCAGGCGTCGCCGCGACGGCGCAGACGAACGACACCGGCAATGTAAAAGAAGATCCCGAAGGCGCAGATTAAGAGCCACAGCGGATCGATGCTCCACTCCGTAAAGTAGCGCTCGAACGTGAGTGGGGGTGGCAAAGGCTCGCCCGTGAGGATTTGCGCCGGAGTGAGGCCTCCCACCAGGCGGAGCGGAACAGGGGGCGCGGTGCGGGAGAGGGCCTGAGCCAGCCCCATCGCCGCGCCCAAAATGGCGAGTTCGATAATGACCAGCCAGCTGAACGCTCCCCGCGCTTGGCGCGATACGCGCTCGAGTGCCCTGTTACGCTGCCAGAATCCTAGAACGCCGAGGGCGATGAGGGCGAACGTCTTGGCGAGCACGAGTGTGCCATACGCGGTGGCCAGATTCTCGAAGGACCCCACCCGCAGCCACGCACTGATGACACCCGTAGCGGCCACCACAATAAAGGCCACCAGAGCGAGGGTGGAGTAGCGCTTGGCAAACTGCGCGAAATCGGCCGGAGCACACAGCGAGCGCACGAACACGAGCGCCACGAGGCCGCCCACCCAAATCGAGATGAAAACAAGGTGGAGGCCCAGACTGCTAACCGCCGTTCCGTGATCCGTCGATCCAGCCGCGTGGCCTTGGAGTGCCAGTGGCACGAGGGCAGAGAGTGAGAGGAGACCAACAAAGAAAATTGCCGTCTGATGAGTGACGCCCAGCAGCAACACCGTCGCCGTTGCCGAAATCAAGATCACCGCGAGCCATGCCTGGCCTATCCCGATCGTCGTCACGAAGAAGGCAAGACCGTCGCCGAATTCGGCGCTCAACGAGAGGGGGAGTTGGCTGACTTTGACGAAGGTGAAGAGCAGCGTGACGATGGAGAAGACGGTGGCAACGAAACTGGCACCCGCCGCGAGAAACAGAGCTCGCCGATACGCCGCTGTCTGCGCAGTGAGAACCCACAGCGCGAGAACCACTGAGCCGATCGTGGTGGCAATAGCAAGATCCACAATCATCCGGGCGATCGGTAATCCCCAGGTCACCGCAAAGCTCGCGGACGACCCCGCCGCCGTGGGCGCAAAGCCCACGATGAGAAACACGAAAGCGGCGGCGAGCACCACCCCGGCGGGTATGGCGCGTCGAACGATTGGGGTCACACCGTTAAGCGTATGCACAAAGAAGCGGGGCGAACACCGTCGTGGTGTTCGCCCCGCTCGAGCTTCGTAGGAAACCTACTTGGCAGCAGCCTTGAGCTTGCTTCCGGCCGACACCTTGACCGCGTTGCTAGCAGCGATCTGGATGGTGGCGCCGGTCTGGGGATTGCGACCCGCGCGGGCGGCACGACGAGTGCGCTCGAACGAAACGAAACCGGGGATGGTCACCTTGCCACCATCGCGACCGACCTCAGCCGCGACGACGTCATAAAGAGCGTCGATTGCGGCAGCAACCGCGGTCTGCGACTGGCCGGTCTTAGCGGCTACAGCAGCGACGACCTCAGACTTGTTGAGAGCCATAATGTGTCCTCCTGGACTTATTACTTGGGAACGAGCGCCTCATTCGGCCGTCTCATTTGCCCTCCCGGGTGGGAAGGCACCCCAAATTTACCAAGAAGACTTGGTAATTCCCGGCAATTCGCCATGGTGTGCCATATCGCGGAATCGCACACGTGAAATGCCAAATTTCGTGAGAACACCGCGGGGACGGCCGTCGATGGCGTCGCGGCTGCGAACGCGGATGGGCGATGCGTTTCGCGGGAGCTTCTGCAGTCCCACGCGAGCGGCCTCGCGCGACTCGTCGGTGCCGGCCGGGTCGACCAGGGCCTTCTTCAGCGCTGCACGCTGAGCGGCGTAGCGCTCGACAATAACTTTGCGCTGCTCGTTCCGGGCAATCTTGCTTTTCTTAGCCATTTAGCGCTCCTCGCGGAATTCCACGTGCTGACGCACGACGGGGTCGTACTTCTTCAGTACGAGACGGTCAGGGTTGTTGCGGCGGTTCTTGCGGGTGACATAGGTGTAGCCGGTGCCAGCCGTCGAACGCAGCTTGATGATGGGACGAACGTCCTGTGCTTTAGCCATTAGATCTTCTCCCCGCGTGCGAGCAGATCCTTGACGACCGACTCGATGCCGCGGGCGTCAATAACCTTGATTCCCTTAGCCGAAAGCGTCAGCGTGACGTTGCGGCGAAGCGACGGCACAAAGTACGTCTTCTTCTGGATGTTCGGATCGAAACGACGCTTGGTGCGTCGGTGCGAGTGCGAAATATTGTGCCCAAAGCCGGGTGTGGCTCCGGTCACCTGACAGTTTGCTGCCACGAGTGATTCCCTTCACTACCGCGATGCCGTCGGATGATGGCATCGCCCAAGATCTCTTGTCTGCGCCCGCTGTAGTGAACCTCACGGCTCTCCGATGCGAACACTGCTGTACAAGGGTTTTTGTACAACCGACTTAGGAGTCTACGCGCA
>JBIIKT010000148.1:0-3643 GCA_044233055.1 Microbacteriaceae bacterium | reverse complement strand
CGCGTACGTTGTGTGACCCAGGCTCGGCAGTTTGGTACCCGGACCCATCGAGCCCAGCGCCCAGCGCATGCGACCGTCGGCCGCCTCGAACGCCTCACACGATTCACGAGCCAATCGGGCGCCCTCGCGGGACAGCTCCACGATGCGGTGTTCGATTCCGTAATCGGAGAGGTTTGACCAGTTGGCCCCAAAGGTGTTTGTCTCAACGCAGTCAATCCCCACCTCGAGATAGGCATCGTGAATGGCGCGAATCATGTCGGGCCGGCTCACGTTCAAAATCTCGTTACAACCCTCGAGCTGCTGATAATCCTCAAGCGTGGGGCCATGTTCTTGGAGCATGGTTCCCATGGCGCCGTCTCCCACCACAACGCGCTCGGCGAGGGCCGCCATGAGGGCTTCCGCGCGGGGGGTGAATCGGGGCTCGGACACGTCTCTCAGTCTACGGACGTCGCCACGCCTCGAATTCGGCGTAATCGCTGATCACGAGGTCGGTGAATGAACGCGCATAGTCCGCAATCGCGTGTTCGAACGCTTTGCCGTGATCAAGGTAACCGGCGATGAGCGAGGCGTCTCCCGCTCTGGCGTGGGCTCTCGCCAACGCCGCGGCACAGACCGAGGCATAGGCCTCGAACGACGACACGTCGAGCGACTTCGCGTCGATGCGACCCTTCATGTCCCACAGCTGTCGAAAGTAGAAGTCGAAGGGCAGTGTTTCATCGCCGCGGGTCCAGCCGAGGAAGGGATCGCTGGATGACTGGATCAGCCGTTGGCCCACCACCACACGCTTTCCGTGATGGTCAAACTCACTGGATTGCAGGTGCGCCTCCAAGACAGACGCCTCGGCCTGCTTGGCCTGCAGGATGAGCGGCTCACCATCGCCCGATTGAAACAGCAGAGCGTAGGCGCGAGTTCCCACAGACCCCACACCGACGACCTTTACGGCTGCCTCAACAAACGAATAGCGGTCGAGCAGGGCGACCCGATCCGGCGGCAGAGTGCCGCGATAGCGACGGAATACATCGGCCACAGTTCCGAGATGGTCAGTGCCCTGAAGCGGAACGAGCGTGGGTGGGTCCGAGCGGAAATGCCATTCGTCGCCCACACGTTCCGTGAGCTTGATGCTGGCCTTTTCTCCATGCTTTGCCCGTGCCCGTTCACCCGCCCGCTGCAAAGCATCACGCAGTCCGGGTTTCTGAATCTCGCCGATCATCCATTCCAGGTCTGCTCGGGCAAACCACACGTCAAGCGTGGGGCGCTCACTGAACGTGGTCATCCACTCGCGATACGCGCGTCCCACAGCCAGGGCCGCACGGTGCTCGGTCTTTTCTCCGAAGCCGTGAACCCGGGCTGCCGTGGCAAAGCTGGATGCCAATCGTTTGACATCCCACTCAAACGGCCCGGGCAGCGTCTCATCGAAATCGGTCAGATCAAAGGTCAGGCTGCGCTCGGCCGAGGCAAAGATTCCGAAGTTGTCTAAGTGCGCGTCGCCGCACAGTTGAACGTCCAGTCCGGAATTGGGCCGGAGCGACAGATCCCGGGCCATGACGGCCGCCGTGCCCCGCAGGAACGAGAACGCATCCGCCCCCATACGCTCATACCGCAGGGGAATGAGGTCGGGATTTCTCGTCGCGTTTTGGGCTTCGATAATGCTGTTAGACGGCGTGCGCTCAGCGGGACTCGGGCAGTCAGCCAGGCTTTCCAGGGGGACGCGGTTCCGAACGGTTGCACCCACGTGGCGACGCTGGGCGCGCGATGGCCGCTGTCGCATGAGGATGCTGACGTCGTCGGACATGTGGACAGCCTAGACGCGTGCTCCGATCTGCCGAGAGAGGCTAGATGGGCGAGACAATTCCCGTCAGGCTCTCGCTTGCCGTCCAGAGTCGGCGCGCGTCATCATCGTTAAGGGCCGCCGGAACCCTTCGGGCGGGTACGGGATAGCCCTTGAGTTCGCTCATGCGGTGAGGGCCAAAGTAGTCGTTGCCCGCAACGCCCGGGGCTGTGGCCACGTACAGCATGGGCAGAGCGCCCATTTCGGCCGACTGAGAGCCGAAGTGGCTGCCGAGTCGAGCCAGCCACTGTGCGAACGGTCCGCGATCCTTCATGGGGCCGGAGGCAACCAGGTTCGTTGACGCCCATCCGGGGTGACCCGCCACGGCAATCGCGTCGACCTTGGCGGCCACAAATCGGCGCTGCAGCTCGCGGGTGAACAGAAGGTTGGCCAGTTTGCTCTGTCCGTAAGCGCCCCACGCGGTGTACTTCTTTTCGCGCATCAGGTCGTCAAAATCAATACTGCTCGGGCGGTGGGCATTCGAGGCCACCGCAACCACGCGCGCGCCCGGAGTTTTTCGCAGCGCCGGCATGAGGAGCACGGTCAGAGCAAAAGCGCCCAGGTGATTGGTGCCGAACTGCAGCTCAAAGCCGTCCTCGGTCTGTTGGTGTGTGGGAACAGCCATGATCCCGGCGTTATTCACCAGAATGTCGAGCTTCTTATTCTTTGCCAGCCACGCGGTGGCGAAGGCGCGAATGCTTGCAAGGCTCGCTACATCAACCAGCGCGATGTCGAGACGCGCTGTGGGATGCGTGGCAAGAATGTGCTCCTTGGCCGCTTCCGCCCGCTGAGCGTTGCGCGCCGCCAGCGTCACTTCAGCGCCGTGTGCGGCCAGTTCGGTGGCCATGACGAGCCCCAGACCCGAGGTAGCGCCCGTAACAATCGCGCGTTTGCCCGTGAGGTCCGGGATGTCTGCTGCCGTCCAGCGCTGTGAAATTGCCACCTCGACAGGCTAGCGGAGGTGTTTGGCAAAGAAAGAATCGATGCGCGACCAGGCGTCGGCCGCGTCGTCGGGACGGGGGCGGAAGCCCGCGACCTTCTGCATGAGGGGTCGCATAATCTTGGGCCCGGCCGGACCGGGGTTCATAAAGGCGTGGTTGGCCTCCGGGTATTCCTTGATGTCGTGGGCGATTCCTCGCTGCGTCAGCGCGGTCTCCATCCTCGCGGCGGCACCTTTTAGCGTCTTGTCCTTGGCGCCGTAGCTGCCCACAACGGGACACGCTCCCTCGAGCACGGCATCCAGATCCTTGGGCATCATGCCGTAGTTCACAGCTGCCGCCTCATAGCCGCGCTGGGCCAGCTGCAGAGCAAAACCACCGCCCATGCAGAACCCGATCACGCCCATTTTCCCGGTGCAGTCTTTTCGCTCGGCGAGCAGTTTCTTGGCTGCTTCGACGTCGCGAAAAGCCTGGCCCTCGCCGTTGTTGAGCGCATGGAATGTCGCCCGCAAGCACTTGCGCATGCCTCCACGACTGTACAGATCGGGCATGAGCACGAGGTAGCCTCGGCTGGCCAAATGTTCGGCCTGGTGAATCATGTTCTCTTCGATGCCAAAAACCTCGTGCACCATCACGACGCCGGGCCACGGGCCCGCGCCCTCTGGTATCACGAGAAAACCGGGCACGTCACCGTTGCCGTCCGAAGCGGGAATGAGGATGTGTTCGCTGTGCATGCGGTGAGCTTCCTACAGTCCTGTCGAGAGTTGAGTGAGGCGAGCAGCGTCAGCTTTGGGGAGCACAAACTCGGCCGCCGCCATGAGAGCCGGGAGCTGTTCCACCACGCGCGCGCTGGCAATGGGCGCGGTAACGGTGGGTT
>JBIIKT010000147.1:0-3649 GCA_044233055.1 Microbacteriaceae bacterium | reverse complement strand
CCGATGACATCACACTGGTCCCGCCGACCCCCGCAGAGAATTCGTCGGGACGTGCGCAAGCGCCCGCGTCGCGCGCCAAGGCTGCGCGTGAGCGCGCAACCTCGACTGAGCCGCAGGCCACCCGCCGGCCCCGGAGTTCGAGCACATCGTCATCGGCAGCAGCTGCAGCCGCATCGGTAGCAGCATCCGTTCCTCCCTCGTCATCACCCTCCTCATCCCCATCGGCCGTGCCCGAAGGCAACGCCCGCTCCCGTCGTCTGGCCGTGCCCCTCGTGGCCGCCCCCGCAGTGGGCGCCGTCCTTGGCGGCGCTTCGGGTGCCGGCATCGCCGTGCTCATCACACAGGATTCCTCACAGCAGACTGCGGCGGTCACCCCCCAGCAGGGCGTCGTGATTAACAATGCGTCGGCGGTTACCGACATCTCGGCCGTGGCCGCGAAGGCGTCTCCCAGCGTGGTGACCATCAAAGTCACCACCGCCACATCCGGTGGCAGTGGTTCGGGTGTCATCATCTCGAGCGACGGCTACATTGTTACCAACGCTCACGTGGTGACGCTCTCAGGAGCTACTAACGAGGCAATCTGGCAGGTCGAAGACAGCCGTGGACTTCTCTACAACGCCACAATGGTGGGCACCGACCCCACGGTTGATTTGGCCGTCTTGAAGGTCGAGGGGGTTACGGACTGGACTCCCATTGAGTGGGCCGATTCGGGCAAACTCAATGTGGGCGATGTCACCATCGCCATGGGCGCTCCACTGGGACTCGCGGGAACGGTGACCACCGGCATCATCAGTGCGCTCAACCGCAGCATTCAGATTGGCAACAGTGCCGTGCCCGACCAGTCGGATTCGACAACGCCCGATCAGGAAAACCCGTTCGACTTCTTTCAGTTTGACGACGGACAGGGTCAAGGACAGACGCAGTCGTCGCAAGCGTCAATCACCATTCCCGTGATTCAAACCGACGCCGCCATCAACCGTGGCAATAGCGGCGGCGCACTTCTGGATTCCCAGGGACGCCTCATCGGTATCAACGTGGCCATTGCGGGCTCGGGTGGAAGCATCGGCGTGGGATTTGCTCTCCCGTCCAATCTGGCCAAGCGGGTGACTACAGAGATTATTGCCACGGGCAGCGCCACCCACGGACTACTCGGCGCCACCGTGAGTGACCAGGCTCGTCAGAAGGACAGCACCTCGGTGGGAGCCGTGGTCAAGGAGATTGTTGCGGGTAGCGCGGCCGACAAGGCGGGCATTCGTCCCGGCGACGTCGTGATGTCGGTCAACGGCATCCCGATCTCGTCTTCCAGCGATCTCACAGCCACAATTCGTAGTCTTGCCGCAGGAACCACAACAGACCTCGTGATTGTGCGCGGAGGCAAGCCGCAAACAATCACCGTCACACTGGGAACATTCAGGTAGACCAGTGCCCAATCGGGGCCGCCCTAGGCAAGGGGGCGGCCCCGATTCTCTTTTTGTCGCTTTGGTAGGCTAAATCTCATCCCTTCACCGGCTGCGAGGAACGAAATGTCGCGCACGCGCGCCACACCAGCGAACCCTCAGTCATTGCCGGGAGTCTCGTACGTGATGCCCGTCCTCAACGATGTGGCGCACGTCACCAGCGCGGTCGACAGTCTGCTGGCGCAGGACTTTGCCGGAGATTGGGACATCACCATTGCGGTGGGGCCGAGCATCGACGGCACCAACGATTTGGTCGACGCGTTGGGTAAGCGAGACAAGCGCATCACGGTGATCGACAACCCCGAAGGATCGACGCCGGCCGGACTCAATCTCGCGATTCGCCACTCCGCGCAGCCCATCATCGTTCGCGTTGATGCCCACTCGGTGCTTCCGGTCGATTACGCGCGCATCGCCGTGCAAACGATTCTCGACACCGACGCCGACAACGTGGGCGGGATTATGGACGCTCAGGGACAGACGCCGTTCGAGCAGGCCGTTGCGCGTGCCTACGGAACGCGCGTGGGACTCGGCGGAACTCGGTTGCACGTGGGTGGCCCCGCGGGAGAAGCCGAAACGGTTTACCTGGGCGTTTTCCAGCGTGAACGAATCGAGGCGGTCGGCCTCTTTGATGAGAACATCAAGCGCGGACAAGACTGGGAGCTCAACCAGCGACTGCGCCGCGCGGGCGGCACGGTGTGGTTCACACCTGATCTGCGTGTCACGTATCGGCCGCGGTCGACCGTGCGCAAGCTGGTGCGGCAGATGTTTGCGACGGGCCTATGGCGCGCGGACCTCACGCGCAGCAACGGTACGGGCGGATCACTGCGCTACCTGGTTCCACCGGTGGCCGTGCTGGGAATCATCGCGGGCACGCTTCTGGGAATTGCGGGCATCGCCCAAGCGCTCGCTGGGTCGACACCGTTCCTTGCGTGGTTCTGGCTCCTGCCGGCCGCCTATGCCGTGTTTGTGGTTCTGGCAACCGTGACGTCGACGCGGGGCCTCGGTCTTCGCGCCAGCCTCTGGTTTCTCATAGTCTTGCCTTGTATTCATGTGTCGTGGGGTGTGGGCTTCTTGCTGGGAATGGCCCGGTTGAGCCCCAACGTCACGACATCCACAGGAAGGTAACGCGTGACGAAACCGACGTCGTTGGCTCAACTGCGCCGTGTTACGCAGCCGCCGGAGGTGCGCCTGCGGGCCAACGCCGAACACTGGACAGCGTCGCTCTATTTGCGCGATCTTTCGCCGTATCTCACCTGGCTCCTCCTGCGCACGTCAGTCAGTGCAAACTCCGTGACGGGGCTGATGATTCTTGTGGGCTGGTCGACCGCGGCCGCGCTCCTCATTCCGGGCATTTGGGGTCCCGTTCTTGCCGTGATCCTCGGTCAGCTCCAGATGTTGGTGGACTGCAGCGACGGCGAAGTGGCCCGGTGGCGTAAAACAAAATCGCCCGCGGGTGTCTTTCTCGACAAGGTCGGTCACTACACAACCGAAGCGCTGATTCCCGTCGCACTGGGAATTCGTGCGGCCACCCTGCCCCTGGGGGGCGCCGAATACCTGTGGACCACGCTGGGTCTTCTGCTGGGCCTCATCATTGTGCTCAACAAGGCTCTGAACGACATGGTGCACGTGGCTCGTGCGCACGCGGGACTGGCCAAGCTTGCTGACTCCCAGACCGAGAAGGCCCCCACGGGCTCGTTGGTGCGCCGCCTGCGCCGCGTGGCACGGTTCATCCCCTTCTACCGGCTATTCCACTCGGTCGAGCTCACCATCGTGGCTCTCGCGTTTGCTCTCGTGGGAATCTTCGTGGGTCAGCAGGTGGCGAGCCAGTGGCTCCTGCTCATCATGACGCCCCTCGCACTGCTGTCACTCATTGGCCACTTCGTGGCCATCATGTCGAGCACGCGTGTCCGCTAGTCACACTCCCTCCGTGGGAATAGTTCTGCTCACCATGGGCCAGCGCCCGGCAGATCTGGCGCGCGCCATCGAGAGTGTTCAATCGCAGCGGGGCGTCGAGGTAGACATCGCGGTAGTGGGCAACGGTTGGCAGCCACGGGGTCTGCCGCGAGGGGTGACCCCGGTGGCCCTGCCCGAGAACGTGGGAATTCCCGCCGGTCGCAACGCGGGCGTGCCTCGAGTCGCGGGCGACTATTTGCTCTTTCTGGATGACGACGCACGATTGCTCGGAAACGATT
>JBIIKT010000146.1:0-3664 GCA_044233055.1 Microbacteriaceae bacterium | reverse complement strand
GAAGGTGCAGCGGGGATTCTTGAGTCACGTGCACATTCTAGGATTGGGGCTCACAGCTTCGAGGGAGGTGGCAGCCTCCATCTTGATCAAGGGAATGGATTGATGCGCAAGCTTGCACTCGTCATTCAGCACGATCCCACGATTCATCTGGGCAACCTCGAGCAGGTGTTGATCGAGGCCGACTACGACCTCACGGTCGTCGATGCCCGCGCCTACGCGTTCGATGAGCGACCGGAAGACGTTGACCTCGTGGTGGTTCTCGGCAACGACCACGGGGTCTACGAGAAGGACGATCACCCCTACATCGCGCGCGAGGAAGCATGGCTCGCGGCGCGGGCCGCTCACGAACGTCCCACCCTGGGCGTGTGCTTTGGAGCCCAGATTCTGGCCAGTGCTCTCGGGGCCGAGGTTTATCGGGGCGACAAGAGAGTCGTCGGCTTCAGAGCGGTGACCCCCACGCCGGCCGGGCAGTCATCACCCGTGCGATTCTTTTCCGACGTGCCGGTGATGCAATGGCACGGCGACACATTCACCCTTCCCCAGGGGGCAACACACCTCGCCGGGTCGAGCGAATACGCCAACGAAGCATTCGCGGTCGACGATTGGGCCTTGGCGGTTCAATTCCATCCCGAGACCACACCCGATATGCATGAGAGATGGCTGTCGGATTCGCGCGAGTGGGTGCAAAGCGCCGGTTACGACATGGAGGCATTACGCCGCGAGCGCGAAGAACACAGCGATGCCATGCAGGAGGCCAGTCGAGCCATGCTTACGGAGTGGTTGGCGAACCTCGGAAAAAGGCGGTGAGCAACTCCGCGCACTCCGCCGAACGAATACCGGCGGAGACCTCAACGCGATGGGGGAGCCTGCGGTCGCGCAGGAGGTCATAGACCGATCCCACGGCTCCCGCTTTTTCGTCCCACGTGCCAAAGACAAGCCGAGGCACGCGAGCGGCCAGAATCGTTCCCGCGCACATGGCACACGGTTCCAGCGTGACAATGAGCGTCACATCGTCGAGACGCCAGGACCCTAAGTGTTCGGCGGCGTCGCGCAGGGCCATCACTTCCGCGTGTGCCGTGGGGTCACCCGTCTCTTCGCGACGATTGCGGCCCCGACCAATCACGTTGCCGTGTTCGTCCATAACCACCGCACCCACGGGAACATCGTGCGTCTGTTCCGTCGCGCGCGCCTCGGCGAGCGCGAGCTCCATCCACTCTTCTTCAGCTGTGAATTTTGCGGTCATAGGCACCTCTTCGTCGATACGTCGAGCCTAGGCGCCCGAGTCTTCTACAGAATCGAGCCGGCGGCTCTCGTGCCGCTTACCCTAAACTGTCGTGTGTGACGACACACGCCGGCTTTACTCACCTGGCTCCTTTGGCTGCCAGCGTATCCGTGTGCGCGTGTCGAATGTGTTGTTGCCTCTAGCCCACACATCTCCTATTCGCAGGTCTCGGCCCAAGCCGATTGACGAAAAAGGCATCACACATGACACACAACACAGATCAGCCGCCCCCCACGGATTCTCCCGAAGGGCGCCAGCCTCGCGGCTTTGCCCTCTACGTGGGCATCGACGAGGCAAAAGCCGCGGCCAACGGCATTGATCTTCCCCGTCTTGTCGAGGCACTAAAGACGCTCGCCGGCGAACTTGCCCCCGACGCCGAGACGTACACCGCTGTCGCCCTGGCCCCCGAATCTGCGGGCGGGCGCGACGTTGACGTGGTGCGCCTCGCCCTTCAGGAGCCGGCCGCCGTTGCCAGAGTGCGCGGTGAGAGGGCCAAGAAGTCGCCGGCCGTTGTGGTGGACTTCTCCCGCAAGCGCGTGCTCATCGACGGTGAACAGGCGCCGCTCACGTTCAAGGAGTTTGAGCTTCTGCAGTATCTCGTGGTCAACAAGAACGAGACGGTCTCACGCAACGATCTCATTTCGTCGCTTTGGGTGGCGGGCGAAGAGGACATCCCCAACGACCGAACCATCGACGTGCACGTTCGGCGCCTGCGCTCGAAGCTCGATCGGTTCGAAGACATTGTGCGCACCGTTCGTGGCATCGGTTATCGCTTCGACGACCACGCCGATGTCCTTGTGTTGCACGCAAGTGCCCCGAGCCCCGACTTGTTCTAGGGTGCACCACCTGAGAATTTCGCGAATAATCCCCGATACCACTTGCCACCGTTACCATTTCGTTATATTCTCAAATCACACGATTTCTCTCTGAGTGACGTGGATGTGATTGCTCTCTTGGTGTTAGCAAGAACGTCGGGCCGGTCGAGTGCCTCTCTGACTGGCCCGACGTTCGTTAACGTGCCCTATCGTTACTCATCATGAGCCTTCACTCTCCGGCCGCGGGGCCGAGCATCGTGTGGTTGCGTGATGACCTGCGCGTAGCCGACAACCCCGCACTGACTGCCGCCGCGAAGCGCGGCTTGCCCGTTGTCGTGGTCTACATTCGCGACGAGGTCTCGCAGGGAATCCGTCCACTCGGCGGTGCCGCAAAGTGGTGGCTGCATCACAGCCTGGGCCGGTTGAGCGCACGCCTCACTCGGTTGGGCACGCCCCTGGTGTTGCGTCAGGGCGGAGCGCACGAGGTGATCCGCGACCTCATTCGTGAGACCGGCGCAACGGCCATTTACTGGAACCGGCGATACGGCGGCCCGGAGCGGGCGCTAGATGCCGCGATCAAGGACTACGCCAAGGCCTCGGGGCTCGAGGCGCACAGTTTTCAGGCGAACCTGCTTGTTGAACCGTGGACGATTGCCACGGGCGCCGGCAACCCCTACACGGTCTTTACGCCGTTCTGGAAGGCGTTCTTGGCGCGGCCCGAACCGTCACGAGCACCGCTTCCTGCCCCGAAAGCGATCCCCGGATTCCCTGCCGACGCGACCGACCCGAAGGGCGTCGCCCTGCCCAGTGATGACCTGGACTCGTGGAAGCTCCTCCCCAAGCATCCCGACTGGTCTGCTGGGCTCGCCGCGCGTTGGCAGGTGGGCGAGCAGGCCGCGCACGAGCAGCTCGAGTCGTTTGTGACCGAGCGACTCTTGCGCTACGCCGACGGGCGCGATATTCCGGCCGATTTTGCCACGAGTGAATTGTCTCCGCACCTGAGGTTTGGCGAAATCAGTCCGTTCCAGATTCTCGAACGGGTCGACGCCGCCCGGCGCAACGGATCTACCGAGACGCTGCGCAACGCAGCAAAATTTCTGGCAGAGGTGGGATGGCGCGAGTTCAGCTACAACCTGCTCTTCCACTGGCCCGCCCTGGCCACGGCCAACTTTGACCGCCGCTTCGACGGCTTCCCCTGGGCTCCTTCGGCAACTCCCGCCGTGACCGCATGGCAGGAGGGTCGCACGGGAGTTCCCCTCGTCGACGCCGGAATGCGTGAACTGTGGCAAACCGGCTACATGCACAACCGGGTGCGCATGGTGGCAGCATCGTTCCTTATCAAGAACCTTCTGATTGATTGGCGCGTGGGCGAAGAGTGGTTTTGGGACACCCTGGTTGACGCAGACCCGGCCAACAACGCCGCGAGCTGGCAGTGGGTGGCCGGCTGCGGCGCGGACGCCGCCCCCTACTTTCGAGTTTTCAACCCCGTGCTGCAGGCCGAGAAGTTTGACCCCAAGCGCTTGTATCTGCGCCGCTACCTCGGTGACTTTGATGGAGCCGACGCACT
>JBIIKT010000145.1:0-3665 GCA_044233055.1 Microbacteriaceae bacterium | reverse complement strand
CTTGAGCGCCGTGGCGCGCGAGGCCGCCCGCCTGACAAACCCGATGTCGTGTTCGACGAGGAGCACGGAACAGTCAAAGGCGACCGGGATGCTGCGGATGCAGGCGGCCAACGCGCGACTCTCTCGCTCCGGCATCCCGGACGCGGGCTCGTCGAGCAGGACCACGCTGGGTTGCGAGGCCAGGGCTCCCGCAATCTCCAGAACGCGCCGAGAACCGTAATCCAAGAGGCGCACGGGGATGCGACCGTCGGGCAGCCCAAAGAAACCGCGAACACGATTGATGTGCTCTCGTCTCGCCGAACCCGAACCCGACCATGAACCCGCGCTGACGCGGAGGAAGCCATCGACGGTCAGAGCCTCCAGAGATGGTGAGTGCTGAAACGTTCGGCGCAGGCCCCGCCGTGCCCGGGCGTGCGCCCGCGATCCATCGATTGCGTTGCCCTCAAGAAACACGGTTCCCTGGTAGCGCGGAAGAAATCCCGACACCGCATCAATCAACACCGACTTGCCCGCTCCGTTTGGGCCGAACAGAGCGTGGACCTCTCTCTCGCGGACCGTGAGATCAACGGAGTCGAGAGCGCGGAGCTGGCCAAACGTGACCGTGAGGTTGCGGACGTCGAGAGCGGCCACTTCTGATCGCTTCAGCTGCACCGGGCCAGGAGTGTCGGCCGACGGGTCACACGTTCGCACGGCCCCCCGGAATCGCCGATCCTGCAGTCGCTGGGCGAATTGCTCCGCTAATCCGCCGTTTCCGCGGCGAAGCACATCAAAGGCACCGAGGGCAAGGAGCGCGGGACCCAAGTCAAGTGGCAGGCCCAGACGCCCCAAGATCTCTGGCACAAGCACAGAAACCACGCCCGCAAGTAGAGCGCCCCCAAGAAAACTCGCGCCGCACAAAACGGCCGTCGCAAGGAAACCCATCGACGTCACGGGCGAAAACGCCGCGGTTGTCAGGAGTCCGTATTGCGCCGCCAGCAGACCACCGGCAAGCCCCGCGAACAAAGCCCCCAGAGCGAAGGCATTGGCCTTCATCGTGGGCACGCGCAGCCCCATTGCCGCCGCGGACCGTTCGCTAGCCCTGAGTGTTGTCCAGCCCACGGCCAGCGTCGTGCGATTGAGAACGAGCACGCCGGCCTGCAGGATGAGGATCAGAATCAGCGCGAAGAGAAAAAACCATCGAGGGTCATCGAAGGGTGCTGCGGGAATAACCGGCGTGCCCGTTGAGACCCCCGGAAAACTCCCCTGGCGCAACACCAGGTCGAGCCCGGCCGCGCAGCCCAACGTCACCACGGCAAGCTCAACACCTCGGATTCGCGCGGTCAGGAATCCCAGGAGCCATCCCACGGGCAGGGCGACGAGCCCGCCGATAATCACGAGTAGAGGGAAAGCCACTCCGGGAAGAACGAGCGCGAGCCACGAGACAATCCAGCCGCCAATTGCGGCGAACGACATCTGGCAGAGCGAGATCAAGCCCGCCTGAATCGTCACGAATCCGACACTTCGGGCAATCAGTGTGCCAATGATCACTGCGGTCATGACATAGACCCAGTACACGGGGAGGGTCAGGCCCAACGCCACGGCGAGAATCACGGCGGCCACCCACGTCACCACGACCGCTTTACCTAACGGCATCCCACACCTCCCGACGCCGCAACCAGATCAGGGCCAAGAGAATAATCACAGCGGGCAGGACTCCGCGATAGTCCGAGAGTCCGTCAATTCGGGAAGCGGCCCCCTCCACAACGCCGATTAGGAGGGCAGCCAGAGTGGCAATCCAGACACGGGAAAATGCTCCGACCAATGCCGCGGCCAAGGCCGGGACGATGAGAAAAGACATGGATTCGAAAGTGGGATTGCGGGTCGGAGCGATGAGCAGCATCGCGAGGGCCGAGAGCACGCCGGTCGACGTCCACACGATGATTGCGAGCCCCTGAGTGTTGATGCCCAGTAGCTGGGCAGTGACGGGCCGTTCCGACATGGCCCGGAGATGTAGGCCGACCTGTGTGTACCGAAGCAGAAGTGTCAACACAGCGGCTATGGCGACCGCCGAGATGGTGGCAATGATTGTCGCCAGCGACACCCGCACGCCGGCCACATTAAGGCTCAATTCCGGCACGAGGCTGGGCATGGCTCGAGGTGAGTCGCCAAAAAGGCGATATCCCACACTGAGGAGCAGCAAGAAGAGCACGGCAGAGATGACGGACTTGACGAGTGCCGTGGGACTGCCAAACCAGCGGGCGAGCGCCCAGCCGGCGAGAGCAGAGAGCCCGGCAGAAAACGCAATCCCGGCGAGAATCGCCAGCCACAACGGCAGGCCTGTCTCGACGAGCGAGTAGCAGCCGTAGGCACCGAACGCGCCCAAGGCTGCCTGGCTGAAATTCAGAACACCGACGAGGCGGTAGAGCACCACCACGCAGACCGCGACAATCGCATAGGCGGAACCAGAGACAAGCCCGGCGACCACCCCGTCTAGCACGACCAGCTACCTAGCTGCGGTGTTTCATCAGGAGCCGGATCACTGCCCGACGGCCCATTCGCGCACCGTCAGCCAACCAGATTCGGTGGCTTGAACCATCTGACTTGCCCGGTTGGGCAGGTGAGCGTCGCCACTTCCGAAGATGAAGGGCATGCCCAGCAGCGGATGCGTCACCTCAGCCATGGTCTTGAATGCAGCCGTCACAGATTCTCGCGTGATGGGGCCATCGATGCGCTTCAAGACATCGACGAGAATCTCTGCACTGACAAACCCGCCCATCGACAATGAGGTGGGGGCAACCTCGGCTTTCTCAAGCGTCGAGCGCCAGCTGTCGAGCCTGCTGTCGTCGGTGGTGAACGGCAGGAACTCGGAGTTCGCATACAGGCCCAGAGTGCCCTGACGTGCGAGCTCATCGGCCACGGCCTCTGAGTAGGCAGAGGTGAGCGTGAGCCAATCGATTCCATCGAGAAGACCCTGCTGCTTCACGGTGTTCATGAAGGCGACCGCGATGGGCTCATTCGCGTTGAAGACCACGGCGTCACAACCGGCATCGCGAACCGCAAGGATGGCGGGCGTGGGGTCGTCGCCGAACGTCACCGACGTGTCAACGAGAGGCGCGGTGCTCCCCGTGGCTTCCTCCCAGCGTTTAATGAGTTCGAGATAGGGCTCGGTGAGCCCGGGGGACTTGAGAATGACGGGGCACACCTTCGTGTTGCCCAGCTCTTCTGAGGCGTAAAAGAGCAGGTTGGCGAATCCCTGAACCGTCCCGTTGTTTACCGGCGCAATGTTTGCGGAGGCAAAGCACGCGGGCTCGACGCCGATGCCCGGAACCGAGACCACGCCCTGCTGGGCATAGAACGTTGCATTGACGGTGCATTCCACCAGGCTCGCGGAGCCGACCATGGCGACGACCTGATCTTCGTCGACGAGTCGTCGGGCCGCCTTGCTCGCCTGCGCAGGGTCTGCGCCGTCGTCTACCGAGATGTACTCGATGAGCCGCCCATTGATGCCCCCGGCAGCGTTCACGCGATCGAAAACGGCTTGTGCTGCCCCGGGCACCTCCGGGAAAGGCGCGGGACCGGTCAGAGACGAAACCGCACCAATCTTGATGGGTCCGGCATCTAACGAGTCCGTCGATGTGGGGGCACAACCAGCCAGCGTCAGAAGCATAACGCCAGCGGCCGAGAGG
>JBIIKT010000144.1:0-3669 GCA_044233055.1 Microbacteriaceae bacterium | reverse complement strand
TCCGAACAGCGCAACAGACGGTGCCTGAGAATCCTTGAGCTCAGAAAGCCGCTCGATGTCTTGCCGCGGGTGAGCAGGATGACCAGAGGTAAATCGCTCGTTCCCCAGTCGGAGTTCGGACCAGGCTTGTGCCGGAGTGACGCGGCTCATGGTGCCACCTCTGCCATCGATGCGGAGAGGGCGCCGGCCAGTTCGGCGAATTCGTCAACGGTGCCCGAGCCGGTGAGAATGAACGCATCTCCCAAGGCGAAGGTGGCCAGGGCGTAGTCCACCGGTTCTGCCCCTTCGTCGTCCGAGTTGAGTGCGAACGTGGTCCATGTCTGTCCTGCGCCGAGCGTGAGCTCACCCGCCGGAACACGATCCTCGAGAATGCGCCGCAGCTCCGCTTGGTCTGCGCCAAACACCTGCCGGTAGGTGATGTACTCGTCTGTGGGGGTGAGGAAGTTGACCTTCCAGACCGGAAGACCGTCAACGCGATCAATTTTTGCCACGTTGGCGCGCCACGCCACCGGCATGTCGGGCGTAATGAGTGGACCCTCAACAGACGATTGGGCCTCCACCCCCACGGCCGCATAGTCGACCTCCCAGTTTTTCGGGATGTCGGGTCGTGGCACGGCAAAGAAAATCACGGCAACGAGGCCGAGGGTCGCCAGCAGTGAGTAGATCAGGTTGTTGACCGTCTTGCGGGCACGATACTGGCGCGAATCGTTGGCCTTTCGCGCCGCGGTTTCTTCCGGGGTTTCGGGGCGACCCAGCTCGGCAACCACACGAGGTGGTTTGCTCGCCTTCGGGGGCGCCATGCTAGGCGTCCGTGGCGTCGGCCGACTGATCGGCCGTGTCGTTCGACGCACCACTCGCCGCCTTAGCTTTGTTTAAGCGTTCCTTGGCGCCCACCAGCCACTCCTCGCAACGGGCAGCCAGTGCTTCGCCGCGCTCCCACAGCTCGATGGTCTGCTCGAGGGTTGCCGTTCCTGCTTCGAGGTCGGTGACAACCTGCACGAGCTCGTTGCGCGCGTCTTCGTAGCTCAGCTTCGCGGGATCGGTAGCCATGGTTTCCATCCTATTTCGTGTCGGACTTGGAGGTGGCGCCGGTACTCGTGGCCCCCAGTCGCCCATCGGCCAACATCAGCGACAACTCAGTGCCTGCCGGTGCGTCGGATGTGGACCGCACGAGCTTCTTGGTCTTCGTGAGGGCGATGGCGTAACCGCGGTCGAGCGTCTGCTGAGGCGAGAGCGATCGCAATTGTGCCCGTAACCCTTGCGCTTCGGCGCGCGCCATATCGAGAGCGTGCATCACGATGCCGTGCCCGCGTTGCACGTGGCGCAGGATGTCTTCGGCCCGTTGGTCGGTGATCCACTCGTGCGATGCCAACACGGGGCGGCTGCGCAGTTGTTCGAGCCTGGTGACCTCATTGGCCACGATGTTCGTCACGCGATTGCGCAGGCGCGCGCGGGCATCGGCCACGCGCGCCAGTTCTTCGGCAATGTCGGGCACCACGCGCTTGCCGGCATCGGTGGGGGTGGAGGCACGCAGGTCGGCAACGTCGTCGAGCAGGGGGCGGTCGGCCTCGTGGCCGATGGCGCTCACCACGGGCGTCTCGCAGGCGGCGACGGCGCGAACCAAGGCTTCGTCGGAGAACGGCAGGAGGTTCAAGAAGTCGCCGCCACCGCGCGCGATGATGATCACCTCCACCTCGGAAATGGCATCGAGCTCGGCCAGCGCCGCAATCACTCGGGGCGCCGTCTCGGGACCCTGCACGGGCGTGTGCCGCACCTCAAAGACCGCGGCCGGCCAGCGCAGGCGGGCGTTCTTGAGCACATCCTTTTCGGCGTCAGAATCGGCGCCCGTAATCAGGCCAATGCGCGCCGGCAGGAACGGCAGGGGCTTCTTGCGCTCCGCGGCAAAGAGGCCCTCGGCGGCCAGCGTGGCGCGCAACTTCTCGAGCTTTTCGAGCAGGTCACCCAGCCCCACGTGTCGCATCTGCTGAATGACAAGCTTGATGTCACCGTTCTTCTTCCAGAAGTCCACCTTGGCCAGCGCAATCACGCGGTCGCCGGCCTTGAGCTCGGCCGGTACCTGATCGGCCGCAGATGCCCAAATGGAGAAGCCCATGGCGGTCTCTTCGGCCAGGTCGCGCAGAGTGCCGAATCGACCCATCTTGCCGTTGGAGATCTGGGTGATCTCGCCTTCGACCCACACGAGGCCCAACCGATCGATGTATGCCTTGAGCTGCGCCGTCAGATTGGCAACCGACCACGGCTTCTCGAGCGTGGAGGCTTCGGCGGTCATTCCTCAAGGGTAGCCGAGCGCGCTGACGGTGAGGCGATTATGCGGGCCAGCAACTCGTAGACTTGGACTGTGAATTCATCTGTGGGCCTAGGCATGCCGCGACGCCCGGGAAGCACGACAACTCTTGAACAACTGTTGAGTGACGAGACGGTCTCCGGCGCCAAGCGCGTGTTGATTGCCGCACCGCGCGGCTACTGCGCCGGCGTTGATCGTGCGGTTATCGCTGTTGAGAAGGCTCTCGACACCTACGGTGCTCCGGTCTATGTGCGCAAGGAGATCGTGCATAACGTTCACGTGGTGGCCGAGCTGAAAGAGCGCGGCGCAATCTTTGTTGAGGAGGTCGATGAGGTTCCCGAAGGGTCGCGCTTGGTCTTTAGCGCGCATGGAGTTTCGCCGGCCGTGGTCAACGCGGCGGATGCCCGCTCGCTCAAAACCATCGACGCCACCTGCCCCTTGGTGACCAAGGTGCACCGCGAGGTGGTTCGCTTTGATCGGGACAACGTGGAGATCCTGTTTATCGGGCACGCGGGTCACGAAGAGGTCGAGGGCACGATGGGAGAGGCGCCCGGTCGCGTCACGCTGGTTGATGGCCCTGACGCTGCCGACACCGTCATTGTGAAGAACCCCGACAACGTGGTGTGGCTGTCGCAGACCACACTGTCGGTTGACGAGACCATGGAGACCGTTGCCCGCCTGCGCGAGCGCTTTCCCAAGCTGCAAGATCCCCCCAGCGACGACATTTGCTACGCCACCCAGAATCGCCAGGTGGCCATCAAGAAAGTTGCGCCGGATGCCGATGTGGTGATCGTGGTGGGTTCGGCCAACTCGTCCAACTCAGTGCGGCTCGTCGAGGTTGCCCTCGAGTACGGCGCGCGTGAGGCGTACCGTGTTGATTACGCGAGCGAGGTTGATCCCGAGTGGTTGCGCGGTGCCGCCACGGTGGGTGTGACGAGCGGCGCATCGGTTCCCGAGGAACTCGTGAGCGAGCTTCTGGAACTACTGGCCACCGGCGGATACAACGACGTGGTCGAGGTCAAGACAGCCGAGGAAGACCTCATCTTCTCGCTGCCCAAAGAGCTGCGCCCCAGCCGTCAGGGCTAACTTCTGAATCCTGCGATGCAGTCGCGCGCACGATGGCCGCATAGGCGATAGCGGCTTAGGCGACGGGTGCTGGTTCCACAGTGATGCTAGGCGTTGGTCCGGGTGTTGCATTACCCGGCTGAAGAGCCTGCGTGGCCGCCCAGAGGGTCTCGATAAATGCCGGGTCGCTCATCAGGCAAATGAGTTGCCCGCCAAAAATCACGGCCGAGGTGGAGACGTAGCCCACAATCGGCACCCAAAACGCGAGTTTCTTTGCCGTGATTCGCCGCACCGTGGCC
>JBIIKT010000143.1:0-3674 GCA_044233055.1 Microbacteriaceae bacterium | reverse complement strand
CTCAGAGAGAGTGAGCGCGTGAGCGCGAGACGTGAAGCAGGCGAGTACCGCGATGCCACGGCCAATGGATGAGACGGGAGCTCCGGACGTTGTTCGTGCTGGGCTCATGCGTTTTTCACAACCCTTCAGGAGGCAAATAAACGGCGCTTGAGCCCCGTCTCCGAGCCTTCCGCCTAGCGGTAACCGCTATTGACAGCATCACACGGATGCGAGCCAATGTCCAACCGGCATGAAGGGTTTAGGCGTGCCCGCTGCGCGGTATTTCCGCGGCCCCACATGTCACACGGCTGCTACCCGGGTGTCGCGCTCCGCGCCGACTTTGCGCGCCCCATGATCAGTGCCACCAGAACGAGCACCGTGGCCACGCTGCCCACCTCGGCGAGTGCCACGAGGGCGTTGGCGTTGACGATACCCACGAGCGTCGCGGCGGCTGCCGCGGCGAGAAACTGAACGCTGCCCAACAGCGCCAATGCCGTGCCGCTCGCAAAGCGAACATGCTCCATTGCCATTGCCGTGGCCGGACCAAAGATGAACCCCATTGACGAAGCCAAAACGAAGAGAATCGGAAAGACCGTCCAGGGCGACACCGTGTCGGAGAGGATCACAATCCAGAGGGCAGAAAAGGCTGCCAGTTGGGCAATCAGTCCGATGCGGATGAGGCGGCGGGGTCGCACAATTGTGGCTAAGCGCGTGGTAATCAATCCCGCGCTCACGATGCCGATGCCGTTGATTCCAAAGCTCGCGGCATGCGCTGCCGGCGGCAGGCCGAGGTTTTGAGCCACGATAAATGACGACGACGAAATGTAGGCGAACAGCATGGCAAAGCCGAACCAGATCAGAATGGCGAAAGCCAGGTACTGGCGATCGCGCAGGATCTTTGCGGCCGTGCGAAACATCTGCCCAATCCCACCCGTCTGACGCTTGTCGACAGGCAGAGACTCTGGCACCACAAGCGCCACGAAAACCGACGCGGCCAGGGCATAGATGGCAAGGCCAAAAAAGATGGCGCGCCAGCCGCCAACCGCCAGGAGCGCCGCACCGCCCATGGGCCCAAGAACCGGGCCAATGCTCACCACCATGCCCAGGATGGTGAACGGGCGCACGGCTGCCTCACCGCGCGTGAGGTCTGCCACCACCGCCCTTCCGCCCACAAGCCCGGCCGACGCGCTGAAGCCCATAAACAGGCAAAGAACAATGAGCACACCGGCGTCGGCGGCAAACCCGGCCACGGTGCTCGCCACGGCCATCAGCAGTCCGCCGCTCACAATGACGGTCTTGCGCCCAATGCGGTCGGTGAGAGCTCCCAGAAAGAACTGTCCCACGGACATGCCGACAGTGAACATCGAGAGGGTCAGCCCGATGCGACTCGGCGAGACCCCGAGGTCCTCGGCCATCGAGGGAAATGCGGGCAAATAGGCATCGGTACCAAAGGGCCCGAGAGCGCCCACGAATCCGAGCGCCACGAGCATCACACCCGTGAGGGCAAGGGTCGGTTTGCGGGGCACCTGCCAATGGTGGCACACGCACCTGCTCCGACTCACCCGCTCCGACTCACTAGTGGATTGCGGTCTGGGACAACTGCACAGACCGAGACGTGAGTAGCCTCAAGAGATGGTCACACCACGTCCGCGCCTCTCGTCATCGGGTGGGCTCAAGGGATCCACCCTGTTTTGGCTGGGACTCGTGGGAATTCTGGGTCCCATGGCTGTCGACATCTACCTGCCGGCCCTGCCCGCCATGGCCAAAGACTTTGGCACTACCGCCGCTGCCGTTCAGCTGGGACTCGCGACAACGACCATTGGTATGGCGCTCGGAAACCTTATTGCGGGCACCCTCTCTGATCGATTCGGGCGCCGCGCCCCACTGCTGATCACCGGACTTCTCATGGTCGTTGGCGCCAGCCTGGCGTCGGCCTCTTTTCACATCATCTGGTTTCTGGCCTGCTGCCTCGTGATGGGGCTCTCAGCCTCCGCCGTGCAGGTTTCCGGGCGCGGAGTGATTGCCGATCTCACGCGTGGCAACGAATCCACCCGCGCCTTTTCTCTCTTCAGCAGCCTGGTGATGGTGGGGCCTGTCATTGGCCCGGTGGGTGGCGTGCTGATTCTCACGTTCGCCGGATGGCGGGGCATCTTCGTGGCGTTGGCCGTTTTCGCGCTCATCGCCACAATCGGCGTGTGGGCATTCGTGCCCGAATCGCTCGCCAAGGACAAGCGGCACTCCAACGGCCTCGTCGCCACCCTGCGCTCCATGGGTGAGACATGGCGCAATCGGGTGTTCCGCTGGTATTCCGTCGTGAACTTCTGCTCGTACGCACTCACATTTACTTACCTGGGCACCTGCTCGCTCACAATCCAAGTGGAGCTGGGCCAACCCCCCTGGGTGGCGGCCACGGCCTTTGCCGTGAACGGTGCGGCAATCGCCTTGGCGGGCGTTCTGTCGGCATCGCTCTCAAAGCGCCTGAGTAGTGTTGCCATTTTGTTCGTGAGCCTCGCCGCTCAGATTGTGGGCATCGTCTTTCTGGCCATCATTATTGGCACCAATTCACTCAGTGTCGTGAGCATCTTCATCATCTACTTCGTGATCTGCTTTGGAGTGGGCATTAGCTTGGGCCCGGCGGCCGCGCTCGCGCTCACGCACATGCGAAAGCGTTCCGGCACGGCACTGGGGCTCATGGGGCTGCTGCAGTTTGTCGTTGGGGCAGTCACGTCGGTGTTTGTGGGAACCGTCAATCCCAGCCCCGCGCTGTCCATGCTCATGATTGGCTCCGCCGTGGTGACCGTGGCGGTTATTGCCGCGTTTGGCGGACGCAGAGCCCTGACGCGAGATCCCGACCTCGAACTCGCCACTGGGGCCTAGTCCCCGACCCGGAGAGCCTGACGTTAGTTCTCGTCGTTCGGGTTCGTGCCGTTCGTTGGGGTAGGCGTGGGGGTGGCGCGAACCCACAGCTTCGAGTACTTTTCTTGGGCATCAATCCCGCCCGTGTACTTCCCCGTTTCGGGCATGTTGTGATCGATGTCGACAACCTGCATGGCGTCGCCGATGAACACCGGGGGTGCGCCGGCATAGAGGCGAACGATGGCGTCTACAGCGCCCCAGCCCATCCAGTCGAATGATTGGCCGACAGTGGCGGTGAGGCCAGCGCCGCCTGAGCGAATGATGTCGAGAGCTGCCGCAGTGCCACCGTGACCAATCACCAGCAACTCGGCGGTCTCGGGGTCGCTGGCGATGGCAGCGGCGAGTCCGCCAGTGGTGAGCCAGTCGTCTTCGGGAACAATGATGGCGTTCGAGCCCGAAGAAATGGCCGCGTCCACGACTTTCTTCGTGAAGGACTTGTCGGAGATTTCTCCCGTAGTTAGTGCAAGGTTTTGGATGGCTTCGCCCGCGCCGAGCTTGGTGAGCCGTGCCGTGAAGCCATCGGAGATCTTGGTCGTGATGGGATCTTCCGCCACGGTGAGCACGAGGGCCTTTACTTCTCCGGTGGTCTTGCCAAAGACGTAATCCGCCTGCAACGTGCCGACCATTGTTTGTCGCTTTCCGACCGCGTGTTCGGCCGTCCACCGGGTCGTGGCAGCGAAACGTTTGGGGTTGCAATTGTCTTCGCCGCCTAAACCGACAACGGGCACGCCGGCGAGAGCAGCCTCGTCATAGGGGACCTCGAGACCTTTGCAGTTTGC
>JBIIKT010000142.1:0-3675 GCA_044233055.1 Microbacteriaceae bacterium | reverse complement strand
CGACATGCGCCCCCACACGCCCGCGGCAACGAGGTCTTCGGGAGTCAGCACCCAGGCCACATCTCGCAGGTGAGAGGCCCACGCTTCTGCTGCATTCCCGGAAAGCGCCGCATCGGCAATCGCATGGCGCGGCGTGCCCTCGTGAGCAAAAATCTGCAGCCCCCGGGGCTCTCCGCCCACGACCGGGTTTCCCTCGATTCCGGAATCAGGGGCCGCGACATCAACGTGTCGAGCCGACGATACATCGAGCACACCATGATCAGCGGTGAGATAGACCTCCGCGCCCGGAGGCAGTGAGGTGCAGAGTGAGCGCAAGGCGCCGTCGACCTCCTCGAGCGCAGCCAACCACGCGTTGCTGGTCACCCCCTGCGCATGCGCAATCTGATCCAACTCAGGGATATACAGCATCACAAAATCGACCCCGTGGGCCACTTCGTCGCAGGCACGCTGGACCCGATCGGAGATCGCGTTCTCTCCCACATATTTCGCTCCCGAGTGCACAACCCGCGTCAGTGGCGACTTTTCGAAACGCGGCAACCCCACGATTGACGAATTCTTGCCAGCGCTGTGTGCACGCTCGTGGAGCGTCGGCACACCAAGCCAAGTGGTCAGATCGGCAACGTCGGTGAGTCCGCTGAGCTGATTAATGACGTTGCCCGTGTCGGGGTTCATGATGCGATATCCCAGCACGCCGTGTGTTCCCGGGAGCTCGCCGGTGGCCAGCGAAGCGAGAGCCGAAGCCGTGGTGGACGGAAAAACAGTGGTCATGCGCACGACCTGCTCAAAGTGCCCACGGAGAAAGGGAGCGTGACCGAGGCTTTCGGCAAGGTTCATAAGGCCCAGTCCGTCCACGAGCACAAGCACGACTGCGCTCGCTGGAGGGAGTCCGAGCGGGTTAGGCAACTCCTCAACACCCAGACTCGCATAGCAACTTGGCAACACGTCGGTCAGCCGTGCGTCGCTGGGCGGAGGGCTCGGTAGCATAAGGCTCATTATGACGACTTCCGCCCGCACCCCCGAAGCCGGCGACCACATCACAGACATCGACCTTGCCGTCGAGATGCAAGATTCCTTCTTGGAGTACGCGTATTCGGTGATTTACTCGCGCGCTCTCCCCGATGCCCGTGACGGCCTCAAGCCCGTTCAACGCCGAATCCTGTTCATGATGCGCGACATGGGCCTTCGCCCGGAGAAGGGGCACGTAAAGTCTGCCCGCGTTGTGGGCGAAGTCATGGGTAAGCTGCACCCCCACGGAGATGCGTCCATCTACGACGCCCTCGTTCGTCTCGCTCAAGACTTCACGCTCCGGGTGCCACTCGTCGACGGTCACGGAAACTTTGGCTCGCTCGACGACGGGCCTGCGGCCGCCCGTTACACCGAGGCCCGTCTCGCCGCAGCCGCTATGGCGATGACCGAAGACCTCGACGAAGACGTGGTCGACTTTGTCCCGAACTACGACAACCAGTTCATGCAGCCCGAAACGCTCTCGGCCGCTTACCCCAACCTGCTCGTCAACGGTTCGAGCGGAATTGCCGTGGGCATGGCCACGAACATGGCGCCGCATAACCTCGTCGAAGTCATCAACGCGGCAAAGTACTTGCTGTCCCACCCCGAGGCGTCTCTCGCTAAGCTCATGTCTTTTGTTCCCGGCCCCGACCTGCCCTCGGGTGGCACCATCATGGGCCTCACCGGCATCGCCGAGGCCTACGAGACCGGAAGGGGTTCGTTCAAAATGCGCGCAAAAGCCAGCATTGAGAACGTCTCCGCGCGCCGCGTCGGAATCGTCTTTACCGAACTGCCGTACCTCATTGGCCCCGAGAAGGTTATTGACAAGATCAAGGATGGCGTGACGACAAAGAAGTTGTCGGGCATCAGCAATGTCATCGACCTCACCGATCGCCATCACGGTCTCAAGCTGGTGGTCGAGATTAAGACCGGCTTCAACCCGGAAGCTGTGCTCGAGCAGCTCTACCGGTTTACTCCTCTCGAGGACTCGTTCAGCATCAACAACGTTGCTCTCGTCAACGGCAGTCCGCAAACTCTGGGCCTCAAGGGCCTGCTCGAGGTGTATCTCGACCATCGCAAGACGGTCGTGACCCGACGTTCGCAGTTTCGACTCGGTAAGCGCAGAGAGCGCCTCCACCTCGTAGCCGGCCTTCTCATCGCTATTGCCGACATCGACGAGGTCATCCAGGTGATTCGCGCGAGTGACGACGCCGACAGCGCCCGCGCCACGCTCATGACGGTGTTTGATCTCAGCCAACCGCAGGCCGACTACATTCTCGAACTGCGCTTGCGCAGGCTCACCAAGTTCAGCCGAATCGAGCTCGAAAAGGAGTCGGGAGAGCTCGCGCAAGAAATCACCGAGCTGGAGCAGATTCTGGCGTCGCCCGAGCGATTGATTCAGGTTGTGGGCGACGAACTGTCTGCCACGGCCAAAGCCCTCGGCACTCCGCGCCGAACCGAACTGAGCGATGCCGAGATTGTCGTGACGCCCGCGAGGGGCGACGCCCCGGCGTCGCTCGAGGTTGAAGACTCTCCCTGCATCGTCACACTCAGCGCGGACGGCCACCTGATGCGACTTGATGGAACCGCTTCGGGCGGATGGGGTCTTGCCAAGCGAACCGTGCACGACGCTCTGCGGTCGAGCGTCGTCACAACCCGTCGCTCTGAGATTGGCGCGGTGACCTCTCGTGGACGCGTCGTCGGAATGTCACCCGTCACCCTTCCGCACTCCCCCGTTGACGCCCCGTCGATTAAGGGAGCTGTTGATGCCAGCCGCTATGTCGACGTCGAAAAGGGCGAGACGGTCGTGGCCCTCGTCGGACTTGCCGAGGGCGTGCTCGCCCTCGGCACCGCGCAGGGTGTGGTCAAGCGCATCGACCTTGCCACTGCGGGCTTGAGGCCGGGCCAGCAGATTATCTCTCTGCAGCCCGGCGACGCCGTTGTCGGCGCAACGCTCGCCACCGACACGCACTGGCTGACGTTCATTAGCTCCGACGGCCAGCTTCTGCGCTTCGAAGCCGCAAACGTTCGCCCCCAAGGGGCAGGTGCCGGCGGCATGGCGGGCATCAAGCTGTCCGACGGTGCTCACGTCGTCAGTTTCACGGCCGTAGGTTCGATTGATGGTGCCAGTGTGGTAACCGTCTCCGCCAGCCTGGAAACCCTGATGGGTGCTGGGGCCCAGCGGGTCAAGGTCACCCCATTGAGTGAGTTCCCCGCCAAGGGCCGAGCGACTCAGGGTGTTCGCGCACATGCGTTCTTGAAAGGCGAAGACACGCTGACTACCGCGTGGGCAGGCCGAGGATCGGCACATGCCAGTGATCTGGCCGGAAAGCCCGTTGAGCTACCCTCAGAAATCGCCAAACGCGATGCCTCGGGAACAAAGGCCGAGGGCGACATTAGCTTTCTCGGCTCTGACTTCTCCGGCTAAGCGGAGTTCTGGCGAGACGTCTCACTGCGCGAGCAACGACCAGCCGCGAACTAAACGTCGATTCGGTCTCGAGACATGCGTGCCGACCCCTCGACGATGAACTCTCGACGAGGCGCCACCTCACTTCCCATCAGAAGCTCAAACATCGCGTCTGCCGCGGCGCCGTCTTCAACGCGCACGCGACGCAGTGACCGATGCTCTCGATCCATGGTGGTTTGTGCCAATTGATCAGCGTCCATCTC
>JBIIKT010000005.1:0-12865 GCA_044233055.1 Microbacteriaceae bacterium | reverse complement strand
GCATTCTGAACGAAGAACCCACCAACGGTCGCCGCTCCGAGAAGAGCGACGAGACACACCCAGGTGAGCACATCCATATCGTTCTGAATGATGCGCGTGAGCACCACCTTTGCCAGTGTGGCCACGAATCCGTAGAGGACTCCTGTTCCAATGATGTAGTAGAGGGCCGAAGCATGCTTGCGGAAGACCGCGAACAACACGCTGAGCGCGAGCATGACAAAGCCCAGCAGGACAAGGATCTGAACAAGGTCGTCTTGGGTGACCCGCGTGTTCCGAGCGCTCATCGAGGCAATGGTGACAAAAAGGCCGATACCACCCACGCACATCACGACGGCCCAAATGGAGGGTCGGTTGAGGCGCACCTTGCTCACACGAGCATTGAGGAAGGTGGTGATTACCAGGGCAACCGCGCCGATGGGCTGCACCAAGATGAGGGGTGAGAAAGCGAGGCTCGTCAGTTGGAGGAGAACGGCGAGGCCCAGCATGATTGTCCCGACGAGCCACAGGGGCCGCCCCAACAGCTTGACGAGCTGCTTGATGTTCAGCCCAGACTTTTCGATGCCGTCGCCGTCGCGCCCCACGCGACCGACACCCGCGTGCTGCATCTGAGCACCCACCGACATGAACACGGCACCCGCTAGCGCAAAAGGAATGCCGATCATCTGAGCCGGGTCATACGGAAGCAGGTTCTGCAACGCGCTAAAGTCGACTTCGGCCATACGTCGACGATACCCGCTCGGCACCCCGATACGCTGAATACATGGCGATTCGACCCATTGTGATTCGCGGTGAGGCTGTTCTCCATGAGCCCGCCGCCGCGGTGACCGTGTTCGATGCCGAGCTGCAGAATCTCATCCAGGACTTGTTTGACACCATGGATGCCGCGCCCGGAGTGGGCTTAGCTGCGCCACAGATCGGGGTGGGACTGCGCGTTTTTGTTTTTGACTATCCGCATTATGACGGCACCCCGCGACGGGGGGCCGTGGTCAACCCAGAGCTCTTCATCTCACCGGGCGAAGTGCGTGACGCCACAGAAGGCGACGACGAAGGATGCCTGTCGTTCCCGGGAGAAAGATTTGCGCTCGTGCGGTCTCACCAGGTTCTTCTGCGTGCCTTCGATGAATCGGGTACCGCTTTTTCTCTCGAGTGCGAAGGGTGGTTTGCCCGAATTCTCCAACACGAATTCGATCATCTCAACGGCGTGATGTTCTTAGATCGCCTCGATCCGTTTGAGGGACACTTAGCCGCCAAGGCTCAAAAGAAGCGCGGCTGGGGTGTGCCGGGAAAATCGTGGATGCCGGGAGTAGACCACCCCGAGGACTAACGCAAAAGGCCCTCTCGCGGTGGAGAGGACCCGTTCGCTCCCCGAGTTGGACTCGAACCAACAACCTGCCGGTTAACAGCCGGCTGCTCTGCCAATTGAGCTATCGAGGAATGCCCGTGCTGGGCAACACCACTTTACCAGTGTCGTACCCGCCGAATGAAAATCAGTACCCGGCGGACGCATCCACCACGCCGATAAATCGGCCATCGCCGAGGAACGCGCGCGCATTGTGTTCGATGCGCACGGCGAGCAGGGGCGCAATCATTTCCGGGGTGTCCGCCTGGTGCGGGGTGATCAGAATGTTTGGTGCTGTCCACAGGGTGTGGCCCTCGGGAAGCGGCTCCGGGTCGGTCACATCAAGGGCGGCGCCGGCAATAAGTTCGTTGCGCAACGCGTGGTCCAGTGCCGCCGCGTCGATCAGGGGGCCTCGCGCAATATTGACCACGACGGCTTGGGGTTTCATATGCGCGAACTCGCGAGTCGAGATGAGGTGCCGGGTCTGGGGCGTGTGGGCCGCAGCGATAACGAGCACGTCCGTGGTGTCAAGAGCTTCCGGCAACCGATCGGTGGTGAGTGTGTGTTCGGCGCCCTCAACCGGGTGATCTGTGCGCCGCACAATTGTGATGGCCACATCGAACGGCGCCAGCAAGCGCATCAACTCACGCGCGATGCCCCCCGCTCCCACAATCGTGACGCGTCGACCGTAGAGCGAGGTCCCGATCATCTGCTCGTCCCACCGGGTGAGCCGAGCCCGACGCGGAAACGCGCGAAGCAGAGCAATGATCATGCCGAGCGCGTGTTCGGCGACGGGCTGCGCATAGGCGCCCTTGGCGCTCGTAAAAACGCGATCTGGGCGCGCGTATTCGCGCACCGGATCAGCAAACGCATCGACCCCCGCCCAGGGCAGCTGAACCCACGAAATCTGCGGATTGGCCTCCAGCGTCGCCGAAAGCTCATCGGCCCGGGCGTAGGTCAGCCAGATCAGGCCCCGCGTGTTTTCACTCAGGGGTGCCACCACACCGCCTGCACGCTCGACGGCTGAACGAAACATTGCAGAGTCCCCCGTATCGGGTTCCACGGCAATGTGACCGGGCGTGACGCGCGGTGCGCTGGCGGCAGCAAACTCGTCGCCGAGGACGTGGCGGTGCTGGGCGGGTGTTGTCATGGGCGCGGCCCCTCCTTGAGCGTGCGGCGCCGCTTCTCGAGCGCCACAATCTCCTCTGAAATAGCTCGGCTCATCTCCGGGTCGCTTTCGCCGGTGCGTTGTAACCGAGAGACGAGCTCCGACTTGAGTCGCAGTAGTTCACGTTCCACCAAGCTCGTGACTACCTGCGAACAGTAGATGAGCACAGAGTCTTCGTCGCGCTCGGGAATAGGGGCCACGGCCAGCTGGGTCACAATGGGTTTCAGGTCGTCCGGAGTGTGCTCCAGCACCCGCTCGGCCCACGTGTCGCCACCAAATTCCGTCATGCTGGCACCCACGGCATCACGAATCACCGCGAGGCTGGGCTCGGCAAATGCGGCACTCACGGCCTCGGCTGCCAGCTGGGCATCAATGGCTTCGGGGTGTTGGATGAGCGCCATAAGGGCATCGCGCTCAAGACGAATCTGTGGCGTCGCAGTGAGGTCGACCACCCGGCGTTCGGCGCTACCAGAGTCGGTTGGACCGGTTTCCGGATTCGACCCCTCATCACCAGACGTGCGCACCGGCGGAGTCGGCGCCGACGCAGTTTTCTTTGCTTCCTTTGCCGCGCGTGTGATGGCGGCCTGAGCCTCCGAGATATCGACGCCCACCATGTTCGCCAGTTCGCGAGCGTAACCCGGGCGAAGCGCGGGGTCTCGGATCTCCGCCACGATGGGGGCGGATTCACGCAGCGCAGCGGCCCGCCCCTCAACGGATTCGAGCGAGTAGTTGCTGAGAACCTGTTTGATCACAAATTCGAACATCGGAATCTTGTGCTCGAGCAGGGCACGCACCGCAGCCTCCCCCTTGGCCAGACGCAAATCGCACGGATCGAGTCCGTCCGGCGCTACAGCAACGAAGGTGTGGGCCTGAAACCGCTGCTGCTCCGCGAACGCACGCACCGCGGCCTTCTGCCCAGCGGCGTCAGGGTCGAACGTAAAGACCACTTCGCCCAGCCCCGAATCGTCGCCCATGACCCGCCGAATCAGCCTGATGTGATCAACGCCGAAAGACGTGCCACACGTGGCCACCGCGGTGGTGACGCCCGAAAGATGGGCCGCCATCACGTCGGTGTAGCCTTCGACCACCACAACCTGGCGGGTCTTGCCAATGTCGCGCTTTGCGAGATCCAGCCCGTAGAGAACCTGGGCCTTGTGATACACGGGAGTCTCAGGAGTGTTGAGGTACTTGGGGCCCTTGTCTTCTTCGGTGAGCTTGCGCGCGCCGAATCCAATGGTTTGACCGGTGACATCACGGATGGGCCACACGAGGCGTTCGCGGAACCGGTCGTAGACCCCTTTGTCTCCCTGCGAGAGGAGGCCGGCGGCCAGCATCTCATCGTCGGTAAATCCGCGCTGCTTCAGATGGTCGCGCAATCCGCTCCAGCCCTTGGGAGCAAAACCGATGCCAAACTGTTCGGCCGCGTCCCGGTCGAATCCGCGCTGCCCCAGAAAAGTGCGCCCAATCGCCGCACCCGGTGTGGCCAGTTGAGCGACGAAGAACTCCGACGCAGCCGCGTTTGCCGCCAAGATTCGCGTACGCGACCCCGTTTCGGTCTTACTCCCGCCGCCGTCTTCGTAGTGCAGCTCAAACCGGATGCGCTCGGCAAGCTTCTCAATGGACTCGGTAAAACTCAGGTGCTCCATCTTTTGCAGAAACGAATAGACATCGCCGCTCTCTCCGCAACCGAAGCAGTGATAGAAACCGGCCTGAGGGCGCACGTGAAAAGACGGGCTGCGCTCATCGTGAAACGGACACAGGCCCTTGACCGAACCCACGCCGGCATTCTTGAGAGACACGTATTCGCCGATGATGTCGGCGATGTTCGTGCGCGCCTTGACCTCTTCGACGTCGGACTGACGAATGCGGCCCGCCACTAGGTCACGACCAGACGCTCGAACCACGCGAGAGCAGACTGGTCGGTGAGACTGGCCACCTGGTCAACCACAATCCGACGACGCACGGAGTCGTCTGTCGATTCTTTCCAGTCGGCGCTGAACGCGGGTTCCAGGTGCAGGGGGCCATCGGCGTAGATGCGATCGGCAAGTGCCGTCAGCACTTCACGTTGTTGGGTATAAAGGGGTTGTCGCGAGTTCTTGACCATCACGAATGCAGCGACGATACCCTTGAGGACGGCAATTTCGGCGCGCTGTTCGGCGGGAACAACCACGTCGGCACCAAAGCGAACGAGTGATTCTTGCGGATGCGCCTCACGGGTCGCGTGAATGGCGGAATGGGCGAATCGGCCGATGAGTTGGCTGGTGAGGTTCTTGAGCTTCGCCTGGTCTTGGCGTGTGCCGTCCCAGCTGTCGATCCACACGTCGAGCGTGTCGAGGCGGTCGAAGGCGGCCAGCAGTTCGTCGTGGGTGAACTCTCCACCAATCCACTCAAACATGGCCTCCACCAGGGCATCGTGGTTGGTGCGCTCACTGAGGTCAGACACGTCAATGTAACCGTTGACGACCGCGTCCTCAAAATCATGTACTGAGTATGCAATATCGTCCGAGAGGTCCATGACCTGTGCCTCAATGCAGCGAATGCCCGCGGGGGCGCCTCGGCGCATCCACTCGAAGACATCGGCGTCGTCCGCGTAAAAACCAAACTTCGCTCGCCCACTGGGATCCGCGACAGCCTGAGCAACCGACCAGGGGTACTTCGTGCTCGCGTCAAGGCTGGCCCGAGTGAGGTTGAGACCTCGAGAGATTCCCTGCGCATCGAAGACCTTGGCCTCAAGTCGCGTCAGCACGCGCAGTGTCTGAGCGTTGCCCTCGAATCCGCCGAAGTCGGCAGCCCAGTCCGCCAGGGCTCGTTCGCCGTTGTGGCCGAATGGAGGATGCCCAATGTCGTGCGCGAGGCACGCCGTATCGACCACATCCGGGTCGAGCCCCAGTCGGCCGGCGAGTTCGCGCCCCACCTGGGCGACCTCGAGTGAGTGCGTGAGTCGATTGCGGGCAAAGTCGAGGCCCGCGGTGGGACTCAGCACCTGCGTCTTGGCGGCCAAGCGGCGAAGAGCACTGGTGTGCAGAAGGCGAGCTCGGTCCCGCGCAAAATCTCCGCGCCTCGACGGGTGATCCTCCGGGCACATGCGCTCGACATCGTGCTCGGTGTATCCGCTCGTGAGCGGAGGTTGCGCGAGGCGACTATCCACCGCTGGCATCCACTTCGGCGGCGGCCACAATGTCGCGCTCCCCCGCGGCGAGCGTGCGGGACTCCAACCAGCGATCGGGCAGTAGCGGGCGCTTGGGCGTTCCCGCGCGACCGCGCGGACCTTCGGCTTCGGCACCCGGATACGGACTGTCATTGTCAAGCTCGCCGAGCAAATCGTCCATTTCGGCGATGCTGGTGACGAGCGCCATGCGCGCACGCCACTCTCCGCCCACCGGATACCCCTTGAAGTACCACGCCACGTGCTTACGGATGTCTCGGCACGCGTGCTCCTCGCTCTCGAGGAACTCGGTCAGGAGTTCGGTGTGACGACGCAGGGCGTGACCCACGTAACCCAGTGTGGGCATGACGATGCTCGCGTCTATCTGTTCGCCGGCACGTCGGCGCATGGCCACCTCGAGATCAGCGAACAGCCAGGGCCGGCCGAGGCAGCCTCGCCCCACCACCACACCGTCACAACCGGTCTGGTCCATCATGCGCACGGCGTCGTCACCCGACCAGATATCGCCGTTTCCCAAGACCGGCACGTCCGAGACAGCCTGCTTGAGTTCTGCAATCGAATCCCAGTCGGCTTTGCCGCTGTAAAACTCGCTCGCCGTGCGTCCGTGCAGAGCGATTGACGAGACGCCTGCTCCCGCCGCAATACGGGCAGCTTCGAGGAACGTGAGGTGGTCGGCGTCGATGCCTTTGCGCATTTTGACCGTGACGGGAATCTTGCCCGCGGCTGCCACAGCACCCTCGACGATGTCGCGAAACAGGTCGGTCTTCCACGGCAGCGCGGCTCCCCCACCCTTGCGGGTGACTTTGGGAACGGGACAGCCAAAGTTGAGATCGACGTGGTCCGCGCGGTCTTCGTCGACCAACATGCTGACCGCCCGCGCGACTGTGGTGGGATCGACGCCATAGAGCTGGATCGAGCGAGTGTTCTCAGACTCGTGGTGGCCGATGAGGCGCATCGAGCCAGGCGTTCGCTCCACGAGCGCGCGCGACGTAATCATCTCCGAGACAAAGAGACCGCCACCGTATTCGCGGCACAGTCGCCGGTAAGCCGTGTTGGTGATTCCCGCCATCGGCGCAAGCACCACAGGAATATCCAGGGTGAGCGCACCAATGCTCAACGGCTTAGCCGGAGTCGTTGATGTGCTCATGCGTCTAGTCTCCCAGAAACGGCCTACGTCGCTGAGCAGCCCGCGTTAGGCCGACGGCGCATCGATGGCGCCGCCGAAACGTCTATCCCGGTCGACGTACGACCCGATAGCGCGCCACAGATCCGTGCGCCCGAAATCGGGCCACAGGGTGTCCAGAAACACCATCTCCGCATACGCGGACTGCCAGAGCAGAAAATTTGATGTGCGCTGCTCCCCGCTGGAGCGCACGAACAGATCCACATCCGGCATATCGGGCTGATAGAGGTATTTTGCTAGCGTCTTCTCGTTGACGCGTGACGGATTCACTTTGCCGGCGGCAACCGCCTCGGCAAGCTTCTGGGCGGCGTCCGCAATTTCGGTGCGTCCGCCGTAGTTAACGCACATGGTGAGCGTGAGCGTGGAATTCTTGCGCGTGAGTTTTTCTGCATAGAGCAACTCTTCGATCACCGAAGGCCACAGTCGGGGTCGTCGACCCGCCCACCTCACGCGCACACCCCACTCGTTGAGCTGGTCACGCCGGCGGTGCAACACCTCGCGGTTGAATCCCATCAGGAAACGCACCTCGTCGGGCGAGCGCTTCCAGTTCTCGGTGGAGAACGCGTAAACACTGAGATGAGTTACTCCGGCCTGAATCGCCCCGGCAACCACGTCGAGCAGCGCCGCCTCACCTGCGCGATGCCCCTCGACACGCGTGAGCCCGCGGCCGTTAGCCCAGCGTCCGTTCCCGTCCATCACAATGGCCACATGTCTCGGAACCGAGCCGTTCGGAAAGGTTGGCGGATACTCCCCGGTCCAGTCGAGGGGTCGATACTCCTCGGCATCGGGATGGGTATAGGGCGCAGCCACGAGACCAGCCTAAATAACGTGCTCGAGAGAGCGCAGTCCGCGCTCGAGGTGGAACTGCGTGTAGGCCGCGACCACGCCCGAGGCCGACGCGCGCGCATCCGGATTGGCCGTCTCGACCACGTCCCACTCTCCCGCCAGAAGGGCTGCCAGCAGATCAACCACTCCGCTATCGAGTCGCGCCGCGCCGGTGGGCGCACAGGTGTCGCACACCAACCCGCCCATCGGGAGCACAAAGGAGCTGTGAGGGCCCGGCTCGCCACAGCGAGCACAGGCATCGAACGACGGCGCCCAGCCGGCCAGCGACAGCGCACGAAGAAGATAGGAGTCCATGGTGAGGAGATAGGGGTGCTCCCCCCGCGCGAGGGAGCGCAGGGCTCCGTGTAGCAGCAGGTACTGCTGAGCCGCGGGCTCGGAGTCGGTGATTCGATCGGCGGTTTCGACCATCACAGACGCCACGCGGTAGAGATCAAGATCGGCGGCGATGGCCACGCCGTAGGAGGCAATCGTCTCGGCCTGACTCACCGTATCGAGCGATCGGCCCTCGTAAAACTGGAGGTCGGCAACCATGAAGGGCTCGAGACGAGCACCAAACTTTGAGCCTGTGCGCCGAACCCCCTTAGCAACCGCCCGAACCTTGCCGTGGTTGCGGGTCAGCACCGTGAGAATGCGGTCAGCTTCGCCCAACTTGTGGGTGCGCAGAATCACACCCTCATCACGGTAAAGAGGCATGTGTTCATTATCCGTCGTGCGCACCCTGAAATCGCGGACAAAACATGGCGTAAATCAGCGAACACATCGTCGTGGGCCTGGGACACCATTGCGTGCCTGCATCGAGCCTGTAGGGGCGTTCGCCTGCGTTGCCGTGGATCGCGTCACGTCTGGGGTGGCCTATTGCGTCTTAGGGCCAAAGTCTCTCGAGAATACGATGTGCCCCCCATCAACGACTACGCACTCTCCCGTCATGAAACTCGCATCTTCAGAAGCGAGAAAAGCAACTACTTGGCCTATCTCTTCAGGCTCTGCCATTCGGCCCATCAAATTTGTTGAAATCTCGTTTCCGTCGATACCCGCCGCCTCTAGTTCTTCTGCGATGAATGGTGTTCGAACCCATCCAGGGAGAACACAGTTGACCCGAATTCCATAGCTGGCGAGATCTGCCGCCGCAAATTTTGTGAAACTAGCGAGAGCCGCCTTGCTCACGCCATATGGCGCTAGGTTCGGCTCAGCAACGACGGCATTCACCGATGAAACACTGACTATGGATCCCCGTGACGCTTTCAGATAGGGCACGGCTGCCTGTGTTGCGGCGATAGGCCCCCAAAGGTTTGTCGAAAAAACACTCGACCAGTCGTCAATGGAGAGTTCCTCCAGTGACACTGTGGGTCCGAGTGTGCCTGCAGAGTTCACGAGGAGATCAATTCTCCCCCTGCGATTTGCTACTTCGCGGACGACGTCGTTATTCACCTCGGGATTCGCCAGATCTCCAGCTATCCAGTCGGAGCCCGGCAATTTTGCCGAAACATGCTCGAGACGGCTGCGATCTCGACCAACGATTGTGACCTGGTACCCGCGGTCACATAAAATTTTGGCGCTGGCAGCTCCTATTCCACTTGATCCGCCGGTAACGATTGCAATTTTTGGTTCCACTGATCACTGACCGCCAAGGTTTTTTGGAGAACACGCCACGGCGCTGATTTCGATTCGAGCATTCGCATCAGCCAACGACGCAACCCCTACGGCTGTCCACGTAGGCCAGGGAGACTTTAGGAAAGTATCGCGAACGGGCGCGAACCAGTTGTGAAGAGTGGTCACGTCGCACACATGGTACGAGGTCATACTCACAATGTCCATAGTGGTCAACCCGGCGGTCTCGAGAACTCGTCGGAGGCGTTCGAATGCCACTGTTGCTTCCTCAGCAATGTCGTCAGGGACGTTGCCATCCTCATCAACTCCCGTTTGCCCCGAGATGAGCAACAGATTTCCCGCCCACCGACCAGGGGAATAGTGCAAGAGTTTAGGGGTTTCCGCCATTTCTTCAGGAATAACGGGTTCTGTTGAAGGCGACATCATCATGCGTTGATGATTTCTTCAGCAGCAGACTGGCCAGCCCGAACGCCACCCTCGAGGTAACCTGACCACATGCGGGAAGCCTCCGTACCGGCAAAGTGAATAGGTCCAATCGGCTCTCGAAGTGAAGCGCCGGCTTGACTCATAACGCCGGGAGGCATGAAAGTCACGGGCCCACCCTGTGCCCAGGGTTGAAGTGTCCAGTCAGTCTCGCTGTAGTAAACCAAGGGGCCGGGCTTTGCGTCGAAGGCGCGCTCAAGGAAAGCCAAGATGTTTGCCTTGCGAGTTTCGGGATTCGGTTTCGCCCATTCGTCACGATACTCACCGCCGATGAAGGCGATGAGAGTTTCGGCCGAGTCCGTCGGCTTAGTACCGGGGAACATCAGCAGAGCATGTTCATCAGAATTCATGATCACTCCAGACAAGCCATTTGTGCGCCAGAACGCCTCCTCGAAGCGTAAGACGATTTTGACCATGCGCGCCATGGGCGACCTCATCTGCAATTGCGCCCGGGGCTCCGGGAGTTGTGGCGAAAACCTGATGCGATGGGCATTCGCGGGCGACATTGCGATGATTACCTCGGTGGCTCGAACTTCTTCGTTGCTGTCGGATTTGAGGACCACCACGCCGTGAGATGTGTCAATCGAGCTAACGGGGTAGTTCGTCCGGACGCCTGATCCCAGTTTTGCAGCGATCAATTGGCTTATCTGGGCTGTGCCACCTACCCACCATTCATTTTGGGCTCCGCCACGCGCGGCAAGGAGCGATTCAATTCCCTCGCACTGGTCAATGTAATAGGCCCAATAAAGCATGGAGACTTCAGACGCGCTTGCGCCGAGGACGGAGTTGACCGCATGATGGTGAAGTAGCTTGACCGACGCATGAGTGACATTCGACTCGATCCATTCCGCCACGCTAATCGAGTCAAGGTACTCAGAATCGGGAGAAGCCCAGGGTTCGCGCCACCCAACTGTCCTAGCGACGTCATCTAGTCTCTTGAACGACGAGCTGAATTCCTCGGAATACTCGACGTGGAGGGGGAAAACTCCATCAGGTGCCAAAATTCTCTCGCCTCCCACCAGATAGATGTCTGTCCCCTGAGCAACAGCACTCGTCGTCTCGAGTCCAAGGCTGCGACCGAGTGCAAGTAGGTGGCTGTGGGTCTCTCCGATATACATTCCGCCGAAGTCGACGGGGCCACCTGGTTCGTCAGTGCTCGACCAAGTCCTCCCGCCAATTCGGTCGTTTGCTTCAAGCACCACGACAGACTTTCCTGCAGCCAAAAGTCTGTCTGCAGCTGCCATTCCTGAGATCCCGCCGCCAACAATCGCGACGTCATAGACCTCGGTCGCCATTACTTTGTACTTTTCTGCGAGGCCCCATCGGGGTGAACGGTGACATTGTCAAGTCGCGTCCAGGCCGAAGGGTTCGACTTTCGAATCGCCAGCGCGATAATGATGCCAACAATCAGCGACGCAGCCATCACGATAACAAAGACAATCGCGACAACATCGCCGCCCACCATGATCCCGAAGTTTGAAATGATCAGCCACAAGATTCCCGCTAGCCCGATGGTCGCCAGGATTGGAGCAACAATTGTCTTCCAGGCATTCCGTTCGAGTCCCTTATTGCGCCTGAAGAATGCAACAACTGCGACCGAAGTCAAGGTCATCAGCGCAACGAGTCCGAGAATTGAAGCACCGGAGAACCACGTGTAGAGCTCCAGAACCGGGTCAAGTTGAGAAACAATGCCAGCGACCATACAGACGCCGACAAGAATGCTCAGCACAAAGGAAGCTCGCGAGGGTGCTTCGGTGCGTTCATTAATGATCGCAAGTCTGCGCGGAAGCAAACCGGTACCCCCAAGTGTATAGAAGTAGCGGGTGAGCACATTGTGAAAGGTCAGAGAACAGGCAATGAAGCTCGTGACGAGGAGGACAGCGATGACGTCGTTCAAGATGGGGTGAACGTAGATACTTGCCAGTGAAGCGACCATGCCCGTTGGGTCTTCTGTTGCAATTCCCACGGCATTTGAGGCGCCGACTCCTTCGACAACGGCGTACGCTGACACCGCATACAGAACTCCAATGCCAATGACGGCGATGTATGTTGCCCTAGGGATTGTGCGTTCCGGGTCCTTTGCCTCACTGCGGAACACTGCAGTGGCTTCGAATCCAATGAATCCGAGGAACGCGAATAAGATTCCAAGTCCGGGCGCTCCGCCCTCTCCGATAAGGCCGATGTTGAGGGGAACCAGGCTTAAGCCAGCTTCACCGCCTTGTACCAGAATTGCCACATCAAGGACCACGACTGCCAGCGTCTCGGCAATTAGTAAGACTCCCAAAAGCTTCGCACTGAGAGAGATGTTTCGGTATCCCAAGACGCCAACGAAGAGAACGAGGAGCAGAGACCAACCCCACCAGGGCAGCACACTTGTTCCAAAGTATCGCGCGATTGTGTCAGCGATGAGGCCGCCAGTATAGAAGAACGTTGCCAATAGCAGGAGGAGGTACGACCACACGGCGAGGATCGCGGAACCCGAGCCCAAGACTCGTCCAAAGCCGGTTTGGATATACGAGTAAAAGGCACCAGCGTTTGGCACAAATTTGCTCATCGCGGAAAAACCCACGGAAAAGAGCACGAGTATCACGGCGCAAATGATGAAGAAGACGGGTGACGCGACGGAGCCACTCGTGGCCAAGATAATGGGCACGACGCCCCCGACAACAGCGAGGGGCGCGGCGCCAGCCAGCACCATGAATACGATTCCCCAAACGCCGACTTTGTTCCCCGGCAATCGGGCTGCTGTAACTGGACCGTGAATGCCCGAATCTTCGGGCTCGTAAGTCTTGGGTGAATTTGACATGAGGATCTCCTTTGATCGAACGAAAGCTAGTAGAGTTGATAGTAGGGAAAAATTAGAACTTGTCTACAAAAGTAAAAATATCTTTAGAACAAAAGAGAAAAATAATGATTTCTTCAGAAAAAGTCCAAAAATGAATTCCAGAATGTACGAATCAGCAGTCGATGAATTGGACGAAAAGGTTCTTTGGGAGCTAACACGCAACGCTCGCGTGAGTAGCACAGAACTAGCGAAAAGATTTGGTGTCTCGGAAGCAACCATTCATAACC